>NZ_JCAQHY010000008.1:0-501 GCF_059621045.1 Vagococcus sp. WN80Y | reverse complement strand
GTTGATTAAACGGTTGAAGGAAGATCTAGTATTTAAACTAAGTTTAGGGTTTCTCTATTCAGAGCGCATCCCTTCGGAAGCGACCTTCTCACGCTTTGCACATAAACTCACGACACATCCACACATAATGGATAATTTGAATCACCTATTACTTACACAAATTGATGAGGTTAATGGGTTATTTTCTGAGCAGATAGCAATAGATGCGACTCACTTTACTGCTCATGATAAAGCCCATCAAACAGATAATGATAAAATGCTCTCTGTCGAGGAACAGTTAAAGGTAAGTGACACTGATTTATCTCATCTGGTTCCTACGGAACCTACTTGGGGAATTAAAAAGAATAGTGAAGGAAAAAATCAGTACTGGTTTGGCTATAAAGCCCATCTAGCTGTTTCTACTAGCAGTCAGTATATAGTGAGCAGTCTTCTTTCGTCTGCCCATGTGTCTGATTTATCTGTGGCTGTTCCATTACTAAGAAAACTTACTAAAATAGGTAG
>NZ_JCAQHY010000017.1:0-562 GCF_059621045.1 Vagococcus sp. WN80Y | reverse complement strand
GCCTTACCTGTGACAACAACGCTTCTTCGGTCTCCCCTTCTATGAAGCGACGTAAACGGGGAGAATACTTAAAATCATACCAGCCATCTGGATACTGCTCTTGATACACGTGCCAAGTCCAGCTGAGTCCTTTCAAGGACTCTTTAAGACGGTCATATTCCTCATAAGAGAGTCGTTTTTTCTTCATACTGGTCGTTCCTTTATGTCTGATTTAATACTCATTTTTGGTCGATGTCACTTGTTTGGTGTATTTATGAACGGTTCCTAAGGACACACCGCACTCAAGGGAAATTTCTCGCAGAGTCTTTCGTTGTGTCTGATGAAGATCTTGAATCCGCTGAATCATTTGGGGGGCAATCGTTGGACGTCCTCCTACAATCCCTTTAAGCTGGGCTTTTTCTAACCCGATACGGGTTCGCCAGCTGATCACTTCTTTTTCTTTTTTGGCTAACTCATACAACAAATCTAAATAACGCGAGGATGACTCTAATGGCTGCTCCATAATGTCAAACCGAATCTGATGATCGTGGATCAATTGAAGGGCTGGAAGCAGTTGATTTAA
>NZ_JCAQHY010000094.1:0-7591 GCF_059621045.1 Vagococcus sp. WN80Y | reverse complement strand
AGACTGCTCACTATATACTGACTGCTAGTGGAAACAGCTAGATGGGCTTTATAAGCTAAACCAGTACTGATTTTTTCCTTCACTATTCTTTTTAATTCCCCAAGTAGGTTCCGTAGGAACTAAGTGAGATAAATCAACGTTCCTTACTTTCAGCTATTCTTCAACTGAAAGTAGTTTATCATTAGCGGTTTGACGGGCTTTATCATGCGCCGTAACATGAGTCGCATCGAGTGCAATCTGCTCAGAAAATAACCCGTTGACCTTATCAACTTGTGTGAGTAACCGTTGATTCAGTTCATCCATTATGCTTGGATTGGTAGTTAGTTCGTGTGCAAAACGTGAAAAAGTCGCTTCCGAAGGCATACGCTCTGAATAGAGAAAACCTAAACTCTGTTTAAATACTAGATCTTCCTTCAATCGTTTAATTAACGCTCTAATCGTTGGGATTCCTTCAACATAACGAACGGCAAATGCTTTAAATGTCGCTTCATAATTAACTGTCACAGGTCTTCCAACACGATGGTCTTTATCAAACAACGCCACAACCTTTTCAATTAATAATGGGGAGAATAATTCGCAATAACGTTGAATCGGTTCTAATTCTAATAAAATTTCAATGTCTAAAAATGTCGGTTGGTGTATAATAGTTATAGAGGAACACTCCTTTTTGATTATGTCTGCTTACACTTACATTATATCAAAAATGGGGAGGTTCCTTTTTTTATTTAGCGTGCCCAGCAAGCTGTTAATTGCTAACTGGTGAAAATCCAGTCTGAGTAAGCGCCAAGGCGCTCAGTAGCTATCAGGCAGTTATAGGCGAAATCCTATGGCTGAAGCCCTGTGAACGGTTGTAACATAAAGTGAATTCTGCGGCTCTATAAAAGAACCTGCGCAAGCAGTCAAAGAGAAGTCGAGCCTTAAGGTAGCATCGAAATCTATAAAGCAAAAGCTGAAATGAGGACGAGGTGGAAGGGAGTCGGAGGAGGTCATAGTACCTATCACCACTAAGACAACATAACTTAGTGTAGGAAAGGACCTCTACTTCACCTAATTTACGAAAAAAGTTGAGACCTGGATGAGTGCCCAAAGTGGCTAGTACCGTCCTGAAATAACAAAGGTGGGAGACTGAAAGTAAAACAACGACCCGAAGGTCGTTGCTCGAAATCAGTTTTCTACTCTACATGCTTGCTTAAATACGGGATCATTCTTGAGTAAGGTAGTAGCATTATCGGCTTGATACCCTTCAATAGTTTGAAATAAGCACTGGGATAAGCAAAGAGCTAAACGAATGACATCTGTAACTATTTTGGGTAGTCAGACTAAATATGTTGGTTACCATTTCCTTAAAGTTTATGGCATGAAGGAATTCATTGACTAAGAGTAGGCCACCGTGAGAAGATAAATTACCTCCATCATTAGATAATTGGATTTTAGGGTTGAATTTTAGTTGTTTTTTCTGTAAAGTTACTATCATGGGACTCCTTTCAAAGTGGTTGTGGTGACTTAACTTTATCAGAAATGAGTTCTTTTTTCTGCACCTAAATGATGCAAAGTGAAGGAACTCAAGTGTTTAATGGGTTTCCTTCACTTTATTTGTTTTCTTATGAATAATTCAGGATATGTCAATGTTTTTAACATTATATGATGCTATAAAAAATTGTAATCCAATATTGATATTTTCTTGACGTTCAATAACTGATACGGTATTATAAAACACGTGTAGTAGCATTTGACGACTAAATAATAAATACTACCACATAAAAATGTTTAAAAAGGGGATAAAAATGAACAGAAGAAAGATATTGTTAATTTTTTCAGTGATGATTGTTGGGATATTATCACCACAAAAAGCAGAAGCTGCAATTACGGCTACAAATAAAGAGACAAAGTCAGCGGAAGAAGCATTGTGGGAACTAGACGATAAGGGTGTACTTACTTTTGAAAATGGTCTAATTCCAAAAAAAGCAAGCAATAATCCCTGGGAGGACCTAAAAGGTTTAAATGAAATAGTCATTAAAGAGAATGTTGCTGCGCCAGCAGATTCAAGTTGGCTATTTTTCAGTAATTCTGGATATAGTCTATCAAATGTAGAAAAGCTAGATGTTTCGAATGTAGTCAACATGGAGTCGATGTTTTTAAATTCTGAGTTAAAAACCAATAGCAAAGTAAATTTGAGTTCTTGGGATACATCAAAAGTGACGAACATGAAAAAAATGTTTGAAGCAACGACAGCTTTAAATGACGATTCTGAAGAAGTGATTCCTGAAGTAGTATTAAAAGGCTGGGATACCTCTAATGTTACTAATATGAGAGGCATGTTTGCGTCAGCAAGTTTGAATGTGTTAGATTTGAGTAGCTGGAACACCTCCAGAGTAACAGATATGAGTTACATGTTTAATATGTTTTTCTTCTATGCTTCTCCCTCTACACATCCACACCTAAACATGCAAAAGTGGGATACATCGAATGTGAAGAATATGTCGCAAATGTTTTCTCATTCACAATTAGATGCTGTAAATGTGAGTGGATGGAATACCTTGAATGTAACAGATATGTCGAGTATGTTTTATGGGGCTCGTTATATAACACAACTGGATCTAAGTAGTTGGAATACATCAAGAGTGACAAACATGAGAGAACTTGTTTATGGAATGTCCAAGCTAGCTGCTTTGGATATTAGTAGCTTTGATACGTCATCATTGCTAGAAGAGATTGGGGCTAATGGAATATTCTTTGGACTTGATGAAATTGAACAAATTACGCTAGGACCAAAATCAGTATTTACTGAATTTTATACATTTTTACCTGAAGAGGTTTATCCACATGAAGGCAGTGTACATTGGGAAGGTATCCTTACCAAAAATTTTTATAATTCAAGTGAAGAGTTTATGAGAAACTATGATGGAAGCAAACCAGATACTTATGTTTGGGTAAGTGAAAAAAGTGCAGCTGATAATATATCTGATGCTGAAATTCGTTTGCTTAAAAGTGCTGGTGTATTAAGCTTCGTTGATATCGAAACAGACGCACAAATTCGTTTTGAAGATGTTACACTTAATGGAAAAGAACAGAAAATCCGGGAGAAACAAGGGAACAAAGCAAAAGTACAAGTACTGGACACGCGTTCTGATAAATCCAAAGGCTGGGATGTAACTGTTAATTATCTGGATGGTAATTTTTATGATTCTGATTTAGATATGCTATTCACCCCTCAATCGACAACTAGTGTTTCACAAAATATTGCTCTCTCTAAGGAAGCACAGGTGTTGTTCTCAAGAGGGCAGGATGTTTCAACAGAAAACCATGAGACGATTTTAGCACCAAACTTGCAGATTTCTTCATCAATGAAACAAACAGGTGAGATTCGAACGGCACTAAATTGGACACTTGTTCCAGAAGTGTAATAAAAAATAGTTAGTCATTCATAGCGAGATACAAAAAATTCATAATCTTTGCACTAAAGTAAGGTGACTGGGAAGGGGAGAGCAAAAATTAAAGTTAGCAAAATAGGAAAGCTTTTTCTGTTTATCATTAGTTGCTTAGGAATATCTATTATCACAAACTCTGCTGTAGTTTATGCAGAGATGGGTGAGACGTATTTCGTCAAACCTGTACTACCAGAAAATCAAATGAATGATACTAGTGATTATTTTGATATAAAGTTAGCCCCAGGTAAACAACAAACCTTAGCGATTGATCTATATAACAATACTACTGATGATAAATCTTTTAGTGCAGCTATTGAAGATGCTATCACGAATGATTATGGTGTGATTGAGTATACTAACACTGTAGAAAAGTATGATGAATCACTTAAGTATAAATTTACTGATTTAGCGAAAACAGAAGAAATTTTTCAGGTGAAAGCCAACTCTCACAAAAAATTAGAAATTAAGGTAACCATGCCAGAAAAAGAATTTGCTGGTATCATTTTAGGGGGAATTCGAGTTTCTGAAAAAGCGAATCAAGAAGCAAAAACATCTATTTCTAACGTTTTTTCTTATGTTCTGCCGGTTAAAATCCGCCAAAATGACGCTTTAATTGCAAATAAATTGAATTTTCATGGTATCAGTATTGGGCAACAAGCTTACGGCAATATTATTAAAGCAACGTTGCAAAATCCGCAATCAGAAATTTTACGAGACCTTTTTTTAGAAGCAAAAATTTATCATAAGGGAAAAAAGAAAGTCCTTTATGAAGAAAAGAAAGAACAAATGAAAATGGCTCCCAATAGTCGATTCAATTATGGGATTAAATTGGGGAAAAGTGAGTTTAAAGCTGGACGTTATCGTTTGGAACTTACAGCAAAAGCTGATAAGTTATCCGAAAAATGGGTGAAAGAGTTTGAAATTACTGCTAAAGAAGCTAAAGAGTTGAATGATCAAATGGTTTTTAAAAATAAGAAATCACTTGATTGGAAATGGTATGCTCTAGGTATTCTTGGGATTTTGCTCGTAGTAGTAGTAATGATTTATCTGTATAAAAAACGTCAAAAAAAGCTTAAACAACTACAGCATCGTAAAAAGAAAAAGAAAAAATCCACAACAATGCTGCTGTTTTTTTTAAGTATAGGACTAACCTCTGCTTCGCCTGCAGTTGCTACTGAAAGCTCTGATCAAGTGAGTACAGCAACGATTAAAATAACAAAAGCCAGTGAAAAGAAAACTGACTCATCACAAGAAAAAGAAAAATCTACTAGCATCACAAATAAAGCGGATGTCCAGAAAACATTACCAAAAACGAATGGTACAAATAACGAATATTTGCTTTTTGCTGGATTGATATTAGTAGGTGTTTCAGGCATCTTTTTTACAAAGTTTAATTATATGTTATAAATGGAAAAGGAGACAGATATGAAAAAAAGAAGCCTGGCTCTGCTGACTGTTTTGCTGACGATTCTTAGTATGATTGCTTCACAAAAAGTTAGTGCTGCAACTGTTGCTACAAATGAAGGGCATAGAGTTGCAGGAGAAGCACTTTGGGAATTGGATGATCAAGGAGTGTTATCGTTTGAAAATGGTATTATTTCAAATGAAAATGAAAGTGGTTCATGGAAAGAACTTTCCAATGTAAAAGAAATAGTCATTAAAAATAATGTTTCTGCTCCAGAGGATTCAAGAGATTTATTTGCAGAATATGATTTTGAAGCGGAAGTTGTTAAATTTACTGGAATTAATGAGTTAGATGTGTCAAATGTTACAAATATGTTTGGTATGTTTGGAGCAGTTAACACTCCTGAGTTAGATTTAAGCAATTGGGACACGTCAAAAGTGACAAATATGTATGCTATGTTTTCAAATTCTAAAATAGCGAACATAAACACCAGTGGCTGGGACACCTCTAAAGTTGAGTTCATGTCTGATATGTTTAGAAATACGACTATTGAAGCGCTAGATATAAGTAGTTGGGATATGACTAATGTGATGACTTATAGTTCAATATTTTTATATGCTAATAAACTTAAAAAGCTGACATTAGGGGAAAAATCAGTTTTTGTATTAGGATATACAGATCTAGGTAGAGATTTTGACGACAGTGAACCTTCATGCTGGGAAGGAATTAACACCAAAATATTCTACAATTCAAGTCTGGAATTTTTGGAAAAATATGATGGCAGTATGCCTGATACCTATATTCGTGTAAACCCTAAGAAAGAGAGAAGCTCAGATGCAGAAATTCGTCTTTTAAAAGATGCAGGTGTGTTGAGTTTTGTTTCGCTCGATACAGAAGCCCAAATTCGTTTTAATGATGTTACTCTGAATGGAAGCGAGCAAGAAATTCAGGAAAAATCAGAAAATCAAGCCAAAGTTAAAGTGAGCGACACTCGTGCCAATAAAACTAAGGGCTGGGATGTAACTGTCAATTACCAAGACAATCATTTTTATGATTATGGGTTAAGCTTAACTCTTAAGCCGACTGCTCAGCTAGGTACTGTTAAGGACATCATTACTTCAAAGAATGCTCAGGTATTCTTTTCAAGAGGTATAACTATAAGTGAAAATTATGAAGCGATTCTTTCACCACTCTTGTCTGTTTCTGCTACAACACAGCAACTCGGTGAGGTTCGAACTGGATTAAATTGGACGTTAATTCCAGAAGTTTAAGCGAAGAAATACAAATAGATTAAAAATATAAAAGGAATGGTGAGACAAATGAAAAAAATGATGATTTTAGGAACAACAACTTTAGTAGGACTACTTTTAGCACCAGTTTATGTACAAGCTGATGAGACGAACGGACAAACAGAGGCCGTTGTTAAAATTGCTCCAGAACCGCAAACAGGAGAAATAAAGTTTAAAGATATTTCAACAAATGCTCATATTAAATTTGTAGATACAACATTGAATGGTGCTATTCAAAATGTTCAGGAGGAGACTAAAGGAGCGGCTAAAGTTGTTATTAGTGACACTCGTGCTAATTTACCAAGTAATAAAACTGGCGCTTATCGAGTAACAGTAAAAGATGTTACCGTTGCGAATTCACTAGATTTTTTAAGTAATAATCTTGCTTTAAATTTAGCTAGTAGCAATATAGCAGGCCAAGGTGATCATGTACATTCTGAGATAACAGTTTCAACATCTGAACAGAATGTGTTTACAGGTGTTTATGAAAAAGATATTACTGAAAAAGCTGTAACATTGAACCCTACATTAGATATTCCTGCAGTTTTAGAGGCTGATGGAGATTATAAAGCTAATTTGGAATGGACCTTGATTCCAGAGGTTTAAGAGATATAGATATGAAAAGAATGGCTCTCTATGTCCAATGATGTGGACGGTCAGAATTTAGTCGAATTTCCTATAAATTAAGCAACTCTATCAGTCATGATGGAGTTGTTTTTTTGTGTTAAATTGAAGCTAACTAGAATGCGATGCTCTGGGAAGCTTTTGAAAAAGGAGAGTTAGCAAAGGAGCGAGTATTGGCTGATCGTTTTAGTTATATTTTTAGTGAGTGTGGCTTAGTTAGAGATGGGGCAGAGATGGATCAGATTTTTCGAGATTATTTAAAAGAGGAAGCGATTCTTTTGGATGGAGCTTTTGACACTGTATCGGAGTTGTCAATTACTCACCAATTGTATGTTGTCACCAATGGTGTGTTAGCTACGCAGTATCGGCGTTTAGAAAAAGCTCAGTTAATGCCATACTTTGCTGATATTTTTGTTTCAGAGGATACTGATTTTCAAAAGCCTATGCAAGAGTTCTTTAACTATGCTTTCGAGCGAATTCCAGAATTTGAACCTGAGAAGACCTTGATTATTGGTGATTCGTTATCGATAAGCTGTGACCGAAATTGAATAAAACATTCTTCAAGAAGAGCAGCCGTAGCTGGCTCAACACGAAAACGATTGATTGTACGATAGCTAGCCACTTCGTGGTTAGTCAGCCACATCATTCGAATACTATCTGACATGAGCCTTTCAATTTTTCTACCAGAAAATACCGATTGAGTATAGGCATACAAAAGAACCTTCATCATCATTTTTGGATGATAGGCTGGTCGTCCTATTTTCTTTTCAACTAAATAAAAAATGTCTTCAGGTATGGACTCAACTAATCCATTGACCGCTTTTACAAGGTCAGTTTCTGGAATT
>NZ_JCAQHY010000093.1:0-6899 GCF_059621045.1 Vagococcus sp. WN80Y | reverse complement strand
AGACAAAACTTCAAGGAGGAATACTACGACCTCTATCTGTACGAAATAATCATACCCCTTATGGGGATGAAAAGGAACTATCAGAATAAATCTGATAACCTTATTATACGAGGAGGAGAGACGACGTCTCACCCTCCTTTTATTTCGTGTATGTTATGTAACAAACTCGCCTCAAAATTTACTTAGCGCTCGGAGCAAAACAATCTTATGTTCCAGTGCCTTTTTTTAATTAGCTAAGTCTTTATTACTCATCAATCGATGAAGTCTCAGGCCGATTTGTAATTGCAAAATTTCTTCGGGATTGTCGAAGTCTAGTTTAACTAATTCATGAATTTTTTCAATTCGATAACTCACTGTTTTATAGTGAATAAATAATTGTTCAGCTGTTTTTTTCAAGCTTTGATTAAAATCTAAATAATAACTTAGGGTTTCAATCCAATCTGGATAGGTTGTGATAATCAATTGAAGCTTCTTAGGAATATATTTTTGATAATCCTGAAAAGGGATCAGATCGCCAAACATGCGATAAATCCCTAAATCTTCGTAGGTCAAAACAAAGGAATCAGAAAAAAAGAGCGTGGCCTGTTGCACAATTTGCAAGGATTTTTTAGCTTCAATGTGAATCTCATCAAGTAAAGCGGCATCGCTGATACCAACATGACAAAGAATGGGGTCATCTTGCCAATTTTCGTGAATCCGATGTAAGTCAGCACTAAAGCGTTTTTGTTCTAGCTCACTATGATCGGCTTTAACAATTAGAATTATTCGATTACTACGCACACGATAAGTTATCCGAGGGTAATATTGTAGAAGTTTTAAGACGAGTTTTTCGCCGATTTCTTTTTGCTTCTTACGTACATCAAAACTAGGTTTTTCCGAGAGAGTATGATTACTAAATTGCCAAACAACTACCCGATATTCTACTTGTTCATCTAGCTTTAACAATTGAGCATACTCTGAAAGTTGCTCTTTAGAATGACATTTACCATATAAGACATCGTCAAAAATGTCATTAAAATAATTTTGTTTTACTTCATTAATACTATTTTGTTTTAATAATTCCAATTGCAGAGCAATGATACTATTCTCAATGGCCATAAAATCCATTTCACCAACGGGGTCATTTATTTCATGAATGATTAAGTAGCTAGTCCCAACAGCACTATTTTTGACAGGAATTAACAGTTGATAGTAATTATTATCCGGTAGAGCATCGTAGCGGACCGTCTGCCGATAGCACTCGAAGTTCAGATTTTTTTGTTTAAGTGGTAACTCACTGATAACGCGGTAGTCTTTAAAACGAGCATCGGTTTGAAAAAGAGGCTGTTGGCGATTTTTATAGAAAGAGACTGGATTGTGGATGAACCCCTCTAATGCGATAAGAGTATTTTTAAAGCCGGCATCCTTTTGATTTAATGCGAGCGTCATTAGATGCTGATGAACAATTCGATAATGATCCAATAGTTTAGCTTTATGATTAAACAGTGTTTGCATCACTTCAATCATAATGGTTTCATAAGCGACTGATCCGGGAATTTGAATGATAGGAAAATCGTACATGGCAGCGCCAGAAAGTATTCCTTGAGGGATATCTTCTACAAATCGACGTGTTTTGATAATTAAGCCACTAATATCTAAATTCACTAGTTTTTTTATGAAATTTTCTTGTTCAGCGATTGAAAAATCTTGAATACTATATAAACTACTCAACAATAATTGTCCAGCAGATGCCCATTTCTCTACGTCGGGCGCCTCCATAATCATAATATTTCCGACTTCTTTTGTAAGACCGAGTTGGCCCTCTAATAACTTAGCTTCACTTAGAGATGGCAAAGCTAAGATGTGTTGAACTGACATTGGCATGGTAATTCCTCCTGAATGATGAGCTAAGTAGCCGAATAAAGAATTATAACACGTTGTTAAGGAGAGTTTTAAGCAAAATACTCGACGTACAGTAAAATGATAACTATAATTGTGCAGAATGTCTATGAAAAAGTTCCCGTTTATCTATTGTAGATAAGAAAACGCTTCCTGTTTATCTCATGGCATAAATGGCAGTCGCTTGAATTAGGTTTAAAATAAATAGTGAAATAAGAACTGAGACATTCAGCAACTGTTGGATCAAAGAAAGTTGCAATGAATTTGAAGGGAGTGGGGAGTGCAAAGGGGAATTGACTAGACAATTAGCAAGCATTTATTTGTAAATTAGTTATACGGCCTTGATTTTCTTTGATAGTATGATAGAAACGAACGTGATAGGTCAGCGGTGAAGAGGTAAACTCATAAGAAAAAGGAGTGTTTCAAGATGAATAAAAAGAAGCAGTTAGGGGTAGCTGGTTTAAGTGTTATTATCAGTTTATTAATAGCCCATCCAGTACTTGCGGCAGGAATCGAAGCGACTAAGACGCCAACTGGGTTTATGGCAGTATTGACAATCATTCCATTGTTGATAGTATTAACGTTATTATTTCTAAAAGTAGATATGATTATTGCTGGGCTTGCCGGTGGAGTTGTGGCGATGGTAATTGGTGGCGTAAGCTTAGCTGATGCGAACACACAATTGCTTGAAGCCGTTCCAAGTATGTTGTCAATCACTGTGCCGATTATTAACTCAGCAGTTGCCATGGCAGTTTTTAAATCTGGAGGCTACACGGCTGCGTTAACACTAGCTAAACGTGGCACAAAAGGAAAAGTTGAATATGTCTCAGCTTTTATTGTGATTTTGTTGGCGGCAGCGACTTATATGTCAGGAATCGGTGGCGGTAGTGCGATGGTTATTGCTCCACTAGCTTTTGCGGCTGTAGGAGCTGTGCCCGAATTAATTGCAGCAATGTCATTAGCAGCAGCTGTGTCATTTACTACCTCTCCAGCTTCGTTAGAATCTAGTATTGTTTCTAAATTAGGTGAGTTTCCAGTTGCTGATTATGTGGCCGCAATGCGTCCATTTTGGTTGTTTTTCTTAGTTCTAGCAATTGGTTTAGCCTTTTGGGGAACAAAACGTCGTAATCTTGGGTTCAAGGAAGAAGAAAACAACGAGTACGATACTTTTTCAAATGGTCAACTATTTAAAATGACGTTGCCAGCTATTTTCTTGTTATTTGCGGTTATCTTTGGCCCACTAGTGAATCAAGCAACAGGAATTACAATCTTTACACCAATGGTTTATATGATTGTTACACTGGCTTTAATATTCGTTTGTACTAAATTCAATATGAATGAATCAGTTGAAGCGATGATCGATGGGTCAACATACATTCTAACTCGTTTATTCCAAGTAGGGATTTTCTTAGCATTCATTAACGTGATTGCCCAAACAGGGACATTTGCAGTAATTGCGGGTGTAGCGAAAGCAGCGCCAACAGCAATTGTTGTTCCAGTTGCAGTCTTAACTGGAATCTTGATTGGGATACCAGCTGGGGCTTATGTTGGATCAGTGTTAACCCTTGTCTTACCAGTCGCAGTTTCACTAGGCTTTACACCATTGGCTTTAGGGTTTGTTACCATTGGAGTAGGTCTTGGTAGTCAAATGAGTTTTGTTAACATAACAATGCAAGCTTTATCTTCAGGTTTCCAAACACCTATTTTGGATATCGTAAAAGGAAACATCAAATGGATTAGCTTAGCATCTGTGATTTTACTTATTATTTCACTTATTTTTGGATAATCGGATCAATGAAGCAGATAGATTAAAATTGTAGGAGGACTAACAAATGGATATTTTATTTAAACAAGTGCGGTTAAATGATGGCGAGGAATTACAAGATGTGGCAATTAACGATGGCAAAATCGTGGCGATTGCAGATAATATTACAGAGTCGGCAGAACGTGTCATTGAAGCAGATGGACGTGTATTAATTCCGGGATTTGTGGAAAGTCACATTCATTTGGACAAAGCATTGATTGCGGATCGTAAGCCTAATCAATCGGGAACATTACAAGAGGCAATCCAAGTAACAGCCGAATTGAAACCAACTTTTACAAGTGAGGATGTCTACACTCGTGCTAAATCTGTATTAGATTTAATTGTTGCTCGCGGTGTGACAACAATTAGAACTCATTCTGAGTTTGATCCTGCTCAAGGATTTACAGGCTTTGAGATGATTTTAAAATTGAAAGAAGAATATAAAGATTTAGTAGATATTCAAGTGGTCGCGTTTCCTCAAGAAGGAATTTTTAAAGCATTAGGAACAGAAAAAATGATGTATGAAGCAATGGAAATGGGTGCTGATGTCGTTGGTGGCATTCCATATAACGATGCGCCTGCAAATGACCATATTGATTTGATTTTTGAAATTGCTAAGAAGTATGACAAGGACATTGATTTACATCAAGATTTTGCTGATGAAGCAGACAATATGTCAATCGAGTACTTATGTAACAAAACGATCTCTGAAGGTTACCAAGGACGTGTTTCAGTTGGGCATTTAACAGCTTTACATGCGTTGCCACCAGAAAAACTAGCGCCAATCATTGCTTTAATGGCTGAAGCAAATATTAGCGTTATGGCATTACCAGCTACAGATTTACACTTAGGTGCTCGTAATGACACGTACAATGTTCGTCGGGCTGTTACACCTATTCGAAAATTGCGAGACGGTGGTGTCAATGTATGTATTGCGACGAATAATATTCGCAATGCGTTTACACCTTATGGAAATGGCGATATTTTGCAAACAGCAATGCTTGCCATTCCTGTTGCTCACTTAGGTGGGGCAGCTGATTTACCAACGGTCTTACCGATGATTACTGACAATCCGGCTCGTGCGATTGGCCTAAAAAATTACGGGACAGCTGTTGGCAAACAAGCAGACGTTGTGTTACTCGACACAAAGGTCAAAACCAATAGTGTGATCGACATACCAGAGCGATTAGTTGTTGTAAAAAAGGGTCGCGTAACCGTTGAAAATTCGAGAGAAACAGTTGTTTACCGCTAATCAAGTAGTTATGATGGTGGCCCATTAGTTACAAAATAATAGCTAACTAAAACCTCAGTGTCAGAGTAACTATGCCTTAACAATTAAGTGAAGCGTAGGAAAGTAGCCACTGAGGTTTTAGGAGCTGGAACATAAAAAATAACAACGTGCAAAGGAAGTTTTAACTCGTTTATCACGTAATAGTTGTGAAAATAAGACAAGGGTAATAAAAATAAATACAAGGTGGATGAGACATATGCTACAAACAATCATCAAGAAAAATAGCTATCAAGATTCAGTTGTGTTAATGCTGTTAACAAGTAAATTAAATCAATTACCAAGCGTTGAACGTGTATCGATTATGATGGGAACACCTGCTAATAAGGACATTTTGATTTCTGGTGGCTTTGATACTCCAGAGATGGCAGAGGCAACATCAAATGATATGTTAGTGATGCTTGAAGTTCAATCAGAGGATGATACTCAAGCGATACTTGATCTCATTGATGAAGAGTTGATGAATGAAAAGGAAGGATCTGGTGAGGCGAAAGAAACAATAAACACATGGGAGAAGGCTCTTAAAGCGTTACCTGATGCTAATGTAGCCTTGATTTCTATTCCTGGTGTATACGCAGCGTTGGAAATTGAAAAAGCGATTGATAATGGATTAAATGCATTTGTTTTTAGCGATAATGTCTCTCTTGAAGAAGAAGCTCGCTTAAAAAGAAAAGCTCATGATAAAGGTTTATTAGTAATGGGACCTGACTGTGGGACAGGGGTCATTCATGGCTTACCGCTAGCTTTTACTAACAATATTCGTAAAGGTAAGATTGCCGTGGTTGGTGCATCTGGGACAGGAATTCAAGAAGTCACGACGCTCATTCATCGCTATGGTCAAGGCGTAACGAATGCAATTGGTACGGGTGGTAGAGACTTGTCGACAGCAGTTGGTGCCGTATCGATGATTGACAGTATTAATGCACTAAATGCCGATGCTGATACTGAGGTGATTGTAGTGATTTCAAAACCACCTGCTAAAGCAATCGAAGCCCATGTTTTAGATGTTTTACGTAAAATAGAGAAGCCAGTGGTCACGTTATTTTTGGGGTCAAAACCAACTGTTCACGAAGAAAACTTATATCACGCTTACACCTTAGAAGAAGCGGCTCAATTAGCAACTAAGCTAATGACTAATGAGCCCGTTACTTATACGCCAGCTCCTGTTAAAGAGGTAAGTGTTTCGACACAAGCACAAGGCATTAAAGGGTATTATTCAGGTGGAACTTTAGCATATGAAGCAGCTTTCCTATTGGCTGATGCACTAAATGTGACGGATAACGATCATCAAGAGGGCTATATTTTACAAGCTGGTCCACATGAAATTATCGACTTAGGCGATGATCTGTATACTAATGGAAAACCTCATCCAATGATCGACCCAGAAATTCGGATTGCAAAAATTGAGTCAGTGATTGAGCAACATGAAACTGCTGTTGTTGTCTTTGATGTGGTTCTTGGATACGGGGCACATACTGATATGGCGACTGCTTTAAAAGAATCGATTGAAAAAGTTAAGTTGGCTCGTCCAGACGTGTTGTTTGTGGGGATTGTTGTCGGGACAGATGCCGATAAGCAAGGATTTGAACAACAGGTAGAGATTTTAGAAGAAACAGGCGTGATTGTGTGTCAAAATAATGTCCAAGCCATTCGTACAGCAATTGCAGCTGTTTGTGGGGAGTTGACATTTGTTCAGAAAGAAATTGTTGCTAAATTACCAAGCACTTTACCAAGCTTGCCGACGATTTCTCCTGAGTTGGCTAATTTAATTGCAACAACACCAAAAGTAATCAATATTGGCTTACAAAGTTTTACCGAATCGATCACAGATAATGGTGGAGAAGTGGTTCACTTCGATTGGCGACCATCAGCCGGTGGCGATGTTAAGCTTCAAAATGTCTTGTATTTCTTATCAAATTACGAGTTCAC
>NZ_JCAQHY010000092.1:0-6860 GCF_059621045.1 Vagococcus sp. WN80Y | reverse complement strand
AAATTGGTCATAAATTGGCCTAATCTACTCAATGTACAAAAAATATCTTGGCGATTATCAGTTATTCTGATTGTCACCAAGATATTTTTCTGTTTTAAGAGAGTTTTGTCCCACCCTCTTTTTTTGGGAGCTTTCCCAGTTTGTGGGAAAGGGATGGAAATGCAGTTATTGGACCTACTATCAACTGAACGCTTGTGGTTAAATTTAAGACACTGTATATTCAAATTACGGTAACCGTTTACAAAAAATATGAAATTGGAGGTTAAAATAGATGATGCAAAAATTGCAGCGCTTCGGCGGCGCTATGTTTACTCCCGTGTTACTTTTTGCTTTTGCAGGCATAATATTATCGTTATCCATCATGATGCAAAATACCTTGATTGTCGGAAGTATTGCGGCAGATGGGACTCTATGGAAGGATTGTTGGTCGATTGTTGAGAGTGGCGCTTGGACAGTCTTTAATCAAATAGAGTTATTATTCGTGATAGGCTTGCCCTTAGGTTTAGCCAAAATAACCAGTGGGCGGGCCGCACTTGAATCGCTCGTTACGTATTTAACGTTTAACTATTTTGTTAACTCGATGTTAACATTACGAGGCTCCTTCTTTAATGTTGATTTTAATCAAGAGGCCGGAGGGGACAGTGGTCTGAAAATGATTGCTGGAATTAAAACGCTAGATACCAACCTAATTGGTGCCATTTTGATTGCGGCAATCGTTGTCTTTATTCATAATCGTTATTTTGAAATGAAGTTGCCTGATTTTTTAGGGATTTTTCAAGGGTCTTCAATGGTTGTGATGCTCTCATTTTTTATTATGCTTCCCTTAGCTTTTATTATTTGTTTAGTTTGGCCGGTGATTCAATCGGGAATTAGTTCACTACAATTTTTTATGAAATCATCGGGAATTATTGGCGTCTGGCTATATGTTTTCTTAGAGAGAATTTTGATTCCAACGGGACTTCATCATTTTATCTATCAGCCCTTCATTTACGGCCCCGCTGTGGTAGAAGGCGGAATAACTGCTTATTGGCTACAGCACATGAATGAATTTGCTTCAAGTGTGGTGCCGATTAAAACGTTATTCCCAGAAGGTGGTTTTGGTCTTCATAATGCGTCTAAACTATTTGCACCAATTGGAATTGCTGCTGCATTTTATAGTACAGCTAAGCCAGAGAAACGAAAAATGACGCTAGCCTTATTGATTCCAACTGTTTTAACAGCTATTTTGGCCGGTATTACGGAGCCTTTTGAATTCACTTTTCTCTTCATTGCGCCCCCTTTATTTTTAGTACATGCTCTTTTAGCAGGAACTTTAGGGGCGACTTTATATGCTTTTGGAGTGGTAGGAGATATTGGTAGTGGGATTATCACGATGGCAACGCAGTACATCGTGCCGATGTCCATCAATCATGTGGGGACAGTTGTTTTACTATTTGTAATAGGTCTGTCATTTAGTGCCATTTACTTTGTCGTTTTTCGCTTTTTGATTTTGAAGATGAATTTTAAAACTCCCGGTCGAGAAGAAACGGATGAGGTTAAGATGTATACCAAAAAAGATTATCGAAATCGTCAAAATGGAGAAGGGGCAGTGGGAAGTTCACCTTATGATGAAGCAGCTGCCCTTTATATTGAAGCACTCGGTGGCAGTGAAAATATACAGGATGTCAACAACTGTGCGACACGTCTACGAGTGACTGTAGTGGACGAAGGCTTGGTGCAAGAGGATAGTGCCTTTAAGCAAGTCGGGGCTCACGGAGTTGTTAGAAAGGATAAAGCATTTCAAGTAATTGTTGGGCTTGATGTCCCACAAGTGCGAGCATCAGTGGATCGACTATTAAATATTAACGAATAAATCATAGAAAGAGGCGTTTTAAATGGTATTAAAAAAACAATCAATTCTAGTAGCAGGTGGCGGTAGTACATTTACACCGGGAATTATTATGATGTTGTTGGATAATTTAGATAAGTTTCCAATCCGTCAAATTAAATTTTATGACAATGATGAGGCCCGTCAAAAGCAGATTGCAGATGCGTGTGAAATTTTAGTGAAAGAGCACGCACCAGATATTCAGTTTTTGGCTACGTGTGATCCTAAAACGGCTTTTAGTGACATTGATTTTGTGATGGCTCACATTAGAGTGGGGAAATATGCGATGCGCGAGAAGGATGAAAAAATTCCGTTGAAATATGGCGTTATTGGTCAAGAAACCTGTGGTCCTGGTGGGATTGCTTACGGCATGAGATCAATTGGCGGTGTTTTGGAATTAGTTGATTTCATGGAGACATATTCGCCAGAAGCGTGGATGCTAAATTATTCCAACCCTGCTGCTATTGTTGCTGAGGCGACTCGTAAGTTGCGGCCAACGAGTAAAATCATTAATATTTGTGACATGCCAGTGGGAATTGAGCACCGAAGGGTACAGATATTAGGGCTAAAGGATAGAAAAGAGTTGTCGGTTAGGTACTATGGATTAAATCATTTTGGTTGGTGGACGGATATTAGAGATCAAAAAGGGACTGATTTGATGCCTAAAATTAAAGCCCATGTAGCTAATCATGGTTATGTGACGCCAGATGAGCTAAAAGGGAGTGAGGGTGAGGTAGAAGCGAGTTGGATGCACACGTATCAAAAAGCTCAAGAGGTTTTTGAGCTGGATCCAGAAACATTGCCGAATACGTATTTGAAGTATTATCTCTTTTCCCAAGACGAGGCAGCAGCAGCTAATCCAGATTATACTCGTGCAAATGAGGTAATGGATCATCGTGAAAAGCTGGTTTTCAGCGAGTGTAACCGCGTGGTTGACCTGGGGACAGCTAAAGAAATAAAATTGGAGGCGGACGATCATGCTTCTTACATCGTTGATTTGGCTCGGGCGATTGCCTACAATACAAAAGAAAGAATGTTACTGATTGTTCCGAATAATGGCGCCTTGGTTAACTTTGATCCAACTGCGATGGTGGAAATTCCTTGTATTGTTGGCTCAAACGGACCAGAACCCCTAGTTCAGGGGGCAATTCCTCGTTTCCAAAAAGGCTTGATGGAACAGCAGGTTGCAGTTGAAAAATTAGTAGTGGAGGCGTGGGAGGAAGGCTCTTACCAAAAATTATGGCAAGCCCTAACGGTTAGTAAAATAGTGCCAAATGGGCGAGTTGCCAAAGAAATCTTAGACGATTTGATTGAAGCGAACCAAGGGTATTGGCCTGAACTAAGCTAAATTCAAGAGGAGTATGTTATGATGAAAGTGCGTGATTATGGCGCACTTTCAATCTAACAAGGAGTTGTTTTCTATTGAATCTAGAAGCGTTAATCAATACCCATTATTCAAAATTAAATGAAACTGATTTGCAGATATTGGAATATGTGCTAAAAAATAAGGCGCGTAGCAGTCAGCTAACGATTATGCAGCTTGCGAAAGAAACGTTAACGTCTAAGTCTACCATTTCTCGCTTGGCGCAAAAGCTTGGATTTTCTGGGTTTACAGAATTTAAGTATCGGTTGCAGGACACCACTGCTAAGATGCTTGAGAAGGCTTCGCCGATTATGATTGACTTAGAACTAACGAACAACCAATTAACAGATATTCAAGCGACGCACAAGCTTTTTGGTCAGATGTACAATGAAGAAAGTGTAAAAGCTATTTTTGAAGCTAAACGAGTTTTTTGCTTTGGAACGGGCTGGGGACAGCGTAATGTCATAAGTGATTTTATTCGAAATATGCAGTCAATTGGTGTATTTCCCATTGAAATTAAGTCGACATTTGAATTTCGCAAAACGATTAAGCAGGATGTTTGTAGTGAGGATATCATGATTGTTGTCTCTCTAAGTGGCGATATTACACGGATTGAATCGGAGCTTACATATGCTTTTGTAACAGGGGTTAAGACGCTGTCTCTCACTTTTTTGGTTGTTACTTTATCATCAACACTATAGTCAGGGGCAACCACAGCAAGGCTTTAAGGTAAGTTTAGTGATATACTTAGTTTCTTCCTTAATAGTTGGCAATTTTATTGGGGGTGTTCTGGCGATTATGACCATTAGACAAGCCCCTGTGGAATCGGAAAAAACAAGACTTAAGCATATTTGGTTTGAAGGATTGTTACTGGCACTTACAATTTTTTGTAGTGTTGCGTTATTTAGACTAAATATACGTTAAAATAGAACGTAATTCGAGCTGTAGACTGCCAAAGGGCAATTCTATAGCTTTTTTTGTGAAAGCAACTACTAGTTGATTGTCTGTAAACGAGATAGCTGTTATGATTTATTTAACGTTAGGCGAAAAGTTGGGAGGAGTGGCGGTGGCAGGATCAATGGGAGAGACTATCAAGGTTTTACGCAAGAAACGCAGGTTAACGCAGCAGGAAATGGCGGCAATTTTATTTGTGACTCCCCAAGCCGTTTCTAAGTGGGAGCGGGGTGAATCACTGCCAGATATTTCTTTAGTTCCCCAATTAGCGAAGTTGTTTAATGTATCAATCTCGATGTTATGGGAAACACCAGTTGTTGAAGAACATCGTAGTAAGTTTGAGCAATTATCAGAACTGACAGAAATGATTGTTGATGATCGGTTAGTTCAAGAGGTTGTCGCAGAATTGGAAAAGATTAAGAGCATTGACGAGATTGTGATTCGCTTTGATTTTTTTTCACTGCTTAACGATAGACAAAAAGAGACGTTCGTCAAGGCTCTTTTAGCAATTCCTGATTCTGCCTATTTAGTTGAAGAGTTTTATTTTTATTTATCGAGTCGACAAAAGGAACAGGTTGTGAGCGAAATGTTGCGAAAAGCTCAATACAGTGCGTTGGAGTTAGTGATACCATTGATGTCAAAAGCAGTTAGAACGCAAGTCTTACTAGACTGTTTAACTAATCAGGCATTTGAATTTATGGAAGAATTATTGCCATTTTTAAGTCTATCCCAGAAACAGTTGATCATTGATTATATGTCTCAGAGACAACTTGATAGTAGTAAATTAGAAAATTATTTGACGTTTTTTACAGAAAAGCAACGTCAACAGTTAATCGAAAACTCTGAAACTAAGGAGGAAGAACATGGATGCAAATGAACAGAAACTAAAAGTGCTAACGATGCTACAAGAAGGAACTATTTCACAGACAGAGGCATTAGAATTATTAGAGTTGATTGGTGGAGAGGTAGCCAGAAGTGGTAGTGGATCTGTAGAAGCTGAAAAAACTCGTACTCAAAGGGTTCGACCAGAATCAATTAGAATGACGGTGCCAGACTCGCCAATTGATTTTATGGGAACGAGTCATCAGACCTTTTCAATTTCGGCAGATGTTTATGGAGAGGTCATTAATGCGCTAAAGCTGATTGGGAAGAATAGTAAGGTGTCAATTCGCAGCCATGATCAATCAACTATTCAAATAGAGGGACGTTATAAGACCATTCGGAATAGTGATCCTGTGATTCACTTTGAAGAGCAAGACGGGAGCTATGTTTTGACCTATAATTATCACGCTGTAAGTTATATGGGCTTTGATGTTTATTTGCCAAAGACCATGATAAAATGGCTGTCAGTTGAAAATAGCAATGCCGAAATTCGGATTTCAGGGGTTAACACCAGTGAGTTGACCGTTGCAACTAAGAATGCGGCAATTAAACTTCGTGATATTTTTAGTAACCAATTAGTTGCTACTACTAGAAATGGCACCCTTGAATTAGTTGAGGCTGAGACTGGAAAAATGGAATTGGAAACAACCAATGCAGATATTCAGGTGAGAAGCGTAAAAGCTCATTATGCCGAGTTATTTACAACTAATGCTTCAATCGTTTCTGATAATAATCAACTATTTGTGACAAATGCTCGTACTAAAAATGCCAATATTTGGTTAGATTTATCTAAGCTAGAAATAGCGTTAGATGACAAGCAATATGGCATTGAGGCGCGGACAACGAATGGCACAATTGATATTATCATGCCTTATCAGGAAGAACTGCCTTATAAGCTAAATGCAACTACTAAACGTGGTCGAATACGGGCCAATAGTGGGGAATTGATTGTTAATGCGAGTGATAAAGGTTATTTAGATGGCAAAACAGTGGATTATGATCTTTCTGGTACAACCTTAGAGTTAGTCCTTCAAACAACTAACGCGGATATTAATTTGAGTAAATAGTTTTAAGTTATTAGCTCTAGTGTGATAAGAGATTTTAGCAGTTAGGGACAACTTCCTAGCTGCTTTTTGTCAGCTGTGGACTAGACACTGGAGGCTAAGAATGATAATCTTCTTTTAAAGCGATTACAAAACGCTTGTTGAAAGGAGTTAATTTAAATGGAACAGACCTTAGTTATTATTAAACCAGACGGTGTTACACGGCAATTGGTTGGCGAAATTATTCAACGATTTGAGCGAAAACAATTGAGAGTGTCTCAATTAAAGATGGGAAAGATGTCAAGATCCTTAGCTGAGGAGCATTACGCTCATGTCAAAGGTCGTGATTTCTTTGAAGATATGATGAGTTATATGACCTCCTCAGAGGTAGTTTATCTGATTTTAGAGGGAAGTGGTGTGATTAAAACCGTCAGAAAAATGATAGGTGCGACTAATCCTTTAGAGGCTGATCCAGGCACAATTCGAGGCGATTATGGGGCAACAAGTTATCAAAATATTATTCATGCTTCTGATTCACCAGAGGCGGCTAAAATTGAGATTGATCGTTTTTTTTTAGTAGGAGAAGTGAATGGAATATAAGGAGCTGTGACAAACACTCATGAGGGCTATCGCCCTCACCAAACAGAATGAAAACAAAAGTGATCGACCTACAGACGATTTCCTGTCATAATAAAAGTGACAGGAGTGGCTTTGTAGGTCGATCACTTATTGAGGTTCTGCTCCAAGTAAC
>NZ_JCAQHY010000091.1:0-6372 GCF_059621045.1 Vagococcus sp. WN80Y | reverse complement strand
CCCCGGAGATAGTAGCCAATGGTTTGTATGTAATTGTCTGGGTCGTTCCTAACGCCCACAGTGTACAATTAAACGAAAACGCTGTCAATACTTTTTTTATTAAATAACATCGTTAATCCCCATCCTATTCGCTAGATTATGCGAATAGGATGGGGATTAAGAGCAACTAGACAACTAAAGTCTTTCTCTGCTTCATTCTATCCTCTTATCTCATACTGATCGGTTAAACATTGCTAGCGACTCTTTATGAATCACTTATCAAAGGACATCATTTACAACAATTTCTCTATGTTATCTAACAGCTATATCAAGCACGTATCAATTATAAGAGTTCCGTTTATTTTAGTGAATAATTAAACAAACACTAGCAATTATATAACAAGCTCAATTTTCTTATCACTCAGTAACGGTTACATTATCAGCTAAAAGAGACAGAAATAAGGAACAGTCTTTTTGTATCCAGCTTTGAATATAATCTTGAAATATTTTTAAATCATTTTGTTTTTTATTAGTCGTCATTAACTCATTTCCTTTCAACTCTGTCAAACTATTGAAGTACCATAATTATGATACTTCAATAGTTTGACTCAAAACAAGAAGCTCTCCGTACTCTGTTTTAATTCTTCTCTTAGTATCTATAAACCCACTGTCATTGTACAAATTTATAGCAGAACTATTAACAGAGTTGACAGCCAGTATAATTTCATTTACAGACTCAAAATTCTTTTCTATATACTCTGGAAGTAATTCTAACGCTAACTTAGAGTATCCTTTTCCCTGATGGCTAAACTCTGTAGAAAAACTTCTTAATAGTATGGCTTGTTCATTATCAGAGTACTCCTTTACGCCATCCTTTTCATGCAAAATAAAAAAAGTAGTCAAGGCTCCCTCTTCTGTTAGTAACATGATTGGGTATCTGTTGTCATCTTTAAACGAGCTACTAATGGAATCTTTCGGTAGACCTGAGAATATAACCTGCTCTTGGGGCAAGTAATAACTGTTTATCTGTTCTTTTAATTCACTTTGTCCTTTGTATTCTAGTAATTTCATTTTGACTTACCGCCTATCTAATTTTGTTTTACATCATTTTTTATGCCTCTTAACCACTCTAGAAAGCTTATACTCATTAATAAAATTATCATACCACATTTTTTTATTCTTACTAGTGCCCTTTGGAATAGATTTCTGTTTTATTTCCAGTTTTCCTCGGGGTGATTTAGACACTCTCTTATCTATCAATAAACACCGTCATAAGTAAAACTGGCTTTAGTAAATTTCTTGAAAGACATGGAAACAGATGGCTTAAATTCTTTTTCTCTTCGTCACTTATGGCAGATATTTGCTTTTTTGACGAATAGGTCATATTAAGATAGTATGATTTGTGGTAGACTCAATATAAACAATGACAGTTATCATGATAAAGGAGTAGTAAACAATGCCACCGTCAATAAAAAAATTTACAACAAAAAATGGACAAGTCGTTTCAACAATAGCTAAAGATTTTATTGCGACTGACATTGGTCAAAAAATTTTAACCGTTTCTGAATTCCAAGCAAAAATGGATGTGTCACGGGGAACGATTCAAAACTCTATTAAAGAATTAACTAAATCTGGTGCAGTTACGTTAGAAGCTCGTGGTGCATTAGGAACATTTTTAAAAGAGAAGAATCTCAAAACTCTTTTAGATTTCGCCCAAGTCACATTTTTAATAGGGGCTATGCCTTTGCCATATTCCGCAATCTATGAAGGACTCGCTACAGGTATACTACAATCCATGGAAAATAAATTGAATATCCCTGTCAATATGGCCTATATGCGCGGTGCTCAGAAAAGAATCGAAATGATTGCTAATAATCGTTATGATTTTGCTATTATCTCTAAACACGCTGCCTTAGAACATTTAAAAGTAAAAAATAATATCGAAATAATTCAAGAATTTGGAGAAAAATCTTTTTTAAATGACCACGTACTTATGTTTTCTGAAAAAGAAAACAATCAATTAGAAGATGGCATGAGAATTGGTGTTGACTACGACTCTATCGACCAACTGACTCTAACTAAAGAAGTAACAAAACTGTACAACGTAACCTTTGTACCTGTTCAGTACAACCAGCTCGTTGGAAAGCTTCATTCAAAGGAGATTGATGCCACTATTTGGAATGGGGATGAAATTGATGCTCGCATTCATAACATCCGCATAGTCCCACTTCCTATAGACAGCATCAACAACACTATTGCTGTTATCGTTATTAATAAGGAACGCCATGAACTAAAAAAAGTAATTGGCTCAATGATTAATGTAACGGATGTTCTCACCATTCAAAAAAAGGTGATCAATGGACAGCAACTCCCTAGCTACTAAAATAACTCTGAGTGCAAAAATAATACCTTTGCACTCAGAGTTTTTATGTAATATCAGTTAAAAAGGAGGTCCCAAATTCAATAGTCGTACCAAAAAAATCTGCCACAGTCGCCCCAACATCTGCCATCGTCTCTCTTCTTCCGATATCAATAAGAGTTTCTTTGCTCTTTTTAGTATGAATCAACAATGGAACATTTTCCCTTGTATGACGGCTATGACCAATTGTTGGATCATTACCATGATCTGCCATGACAATCAATAGATCCTCATCCGTTAATAAACTGATTACTTCCTTTAGGCGTTTATCCGAACAATTAAGTCTGTCAATATATCTTTCACAGTCTTCAGCATGACCTGCCAAATCTGTTTCTTGAATGTTTAAGAAAAAGAACCCTTGATCAATTGCTGCTAAGTCCTTAATGATAGCATCAAAAATAGTATCCGTATCCACTGCTGAAAAATTAGTTCCTAAAGGATTCGCCACTATATCGGCTACCTTTCCATAAAAATAATTGTTAATCCCGATTTTTTTTAAAGCAGTCGGAACTTGTTTTGTTTCATCAACACCAAAGCCGATATGAACGACCTGATAGTTGTCGCGATATACCCCTGATGCCGGTGCATCAACACCAATGAATTTATTATCCTTTGTAATAATCGTTGAAACTATTTCTTCAAACGAAACATTAGCGCCCCCAAAAGCAATCACTCGAGGTACCGTGACATGTTTTCTAACAATTCTGCCGACTCTTTCAATTAATTCAAATCCGCATACGTCAATTGCGCCAACAACGTTAATCGCTTGCCCTAAATCTGTTTCCATATTATCACCAATACAAATAGCATCGTTAACCTTCAACAAGGTGAGGGTGTCTTTCTTAAATCGTTCAACTTTCATCCCTTCTGCCAATAAATCCAGTTCTATCGTGTCGATAAATGGAGCTATTTCGCAAAAAACTGGCTTTTGAGGATTGGTTCCAGCAATCTCTTGATGTCCAAAGTAAGAATCCGCCCCATAGTGCTTTAATTCACTGCTTCCATATATGGCCGACTTCTGTTTCTCAAAGCCCGGTCTTTCAATTCCCAGAGAATTAATTAAGCCAAGTTTCTTTAGCACTGCCCAATCTTTCACCGACTTATCTTCAATTAGATGTAAGCATGTATTTGCGCCAATATCCTGCGGTCTGACCTCAACGACATCATCCATTGCCCCTATTCCAAAGCTATCTAAAACGATTACTATAACTCTCTTTTTTTCCATTCCTCATCACCTCACTACCATATAAAATTATTATTTCCAATCTAATATTCGTGCCGGATTCGTTATTAATAGTTTATTAATTTGCTCTTCAGAAACGTCTTCCTCTTTAAGCATGTCTACAAAGTATTCCATGACCGCTTCATAACCAGCTTGTTTAAATTTTTTGAAGTAAGTTCTTCTAGATACGTCTTGAGACACTACCAAATGATCTTCATAGCCGTGATCTATCAATTTCTTTAAATGAATCGCTCTATCTCGATCAGAATTGTAGCTAGTTTTAGATACCGTATCAAAAGCTAAGTTGACGCCTCTTTCTAATAATGATAAATGATGAGCCAAATCCAAATTTAAATCATTGTGCCCCAAAATGATTTTATCTGGATTAACTCCGTCAATTAGAAGCATATCGCATTGAACCTCTCCCATCGTTCCCATGTCTGAATGAGTGTTAATCGGACAGCCTAGCTTTGCGGACACTACCGCTGCGGCTTCAAATACTTTTTGTTCTGACGGATTTACCATATTATAACTGGTTGCGATTTCCCCAATAATTCCTGCTTTAATTTTCGTATCACCTATCCCAACTGTCAGCTCTTTGATGAAAAGATCCGCTATTTCTTGGACGCTAGCTTGCTTTAGCCAATCAGAGTGATAGTCTACTAAATAGAATCCAGTGGCACAAACAATATGAAAACCAGATTGATTCGCTATTTCTACTAGTTTTTCCACATCTCTTCCCATATCATTTGTAGTCAATTCAATAAAGCTTTTAACGCCATATTTCTTCAAAGGTTCAATTTCATTTAATACTTCGGCAATATCTAAACTATAAGAATCTTGATCTTTTCTTACCTCTCTTAAATCTAAAATAAGGTGTTCATGACTCATTGTAATCCCTAGTTCTTCTTTTTCTATTGGCCCTTTAACTGTTTCAATCATGTTTTTATCTCCTTAAATAGAGAATAGCCCAACAATATGTAGAATATTTAATAAAATTCCCACTATAATTGCGGCAACTGGGCCAATCGCCATTCTCATTATTTTTCGTCCAGTAATTTCATTTATTAAGTAGATTAGCGCTCCAATTGCAAACCCCGTATTTCCTCCCATAGTTATACAAGCATTTATGGAACCAATCAATAACGCAAACTCCATTACCGTGGTCATAGAAGAACGAATGTTATCAGATGCATCCTTAATTGACGGGAATTTCCCTAACCCTTTACCAATCAGACCTAACACCATCACTTCAACAAAAATAACTAATGCGCCTAAAATTGCGGCAATCACAGGATTAGGTGCTAAATAGCCAATAGGGTAAACAAATGTTAAGCCTGCTACACCGTATACACCCGTGGTTATGGCCGTGGTCGCAATTAATGGAATAAATCCGACGCCTCTGATTAATTCTGCCAAGGCAGCTTGTGTTACTAATTGCGATTGCTCCGCACCACCTGCTCGATACGCATCAGCTAATGTATAAATGGAGACCTCAGAGCCTGCAAAAATATGACTATTACAGGCAACCGCAATAAGCGCACCTGCAATCATGAGATATGGCAAATTCTTCTTAATCCGACCAACTCTCTCAGTAAACACATTTCCAATATCAACCGTAGAACTGTTAGCGTTACTTTTTACATCCTTAAAAATAGCTAAACCAACCAAAATAATGATGCCTACTAACATGGTCATTGCATCTGTCATAGATGGGTAAAAAGAATCTGCTAACTGTCTTACTATAAGTGCCGTACCCGCTGCAATAAATCCAGTTCTATTCCCAAATTGCATAAAAATAGCAACAATTGGAAACAACGAAAATCCAGTTACTACAGGATTACCTAATGCGGCTATGCCCCCAATCATATCTACTGGTAAGCCTGTTAAAACAGTATTAATACCTGTCAAAGCTGTCAAACACAATATTCCCCATATGCCACCAAATATCGGAGCTAGCCATTTTTTCGGGGCTAAAATACCCAAAATATCAGTTGTTAAGAATAGTAGCCATGGGTTTAAAATATTGGTTGCCATTGTATGGGCAATTCCCACAGAAGCAATGAACCCAACACTCAATCCGAAAGCAATAGAAACCAGTTCTGGTCGCTTCATTCTCCCTTCAATATATTCTGGAATAACCGGTCTAATCCCATCATGAAAGACTGCTGCGCCTATATGGCTTAAAAATGCCGTCGCAGCACAAAGTGCTACTGTAATAAGTACCTGAAACATCGTATACGATCCTAACATTTTCTCACTCCTAATTTATTATCTAACTTCTCTAAGTAATTCCACTAAAATAGGAACAGTAACATCAATTTTGTCATGTGCCATTCCAAAAACAATCTTATCTTCTGAAATCAATTTAGAGAGTTTATCCTTAGTAGGCGTCTCACCATTTTTACAGGCAATTCCACACTTACTGTAACCAATTACCCCGATCAGAATTGAAATAGCCGCGCCGCCACCGCTCTCACATGCGCCAAAATAATAGTCAACTTCTTTATTGTTCAGCAATGGGATTGCGCCCATATCACTTGAGACAATCACCTCAATAGTCTTGTCCGCTGATTCAATAGCTGCCTTCATTTCTTCCTTTTTTAAGCCACCAATCGCAATTTTCATAATCATTTCCTCCTCGTATAATAAGGTTATCAGATTTATTCTGATAGTTCCTTTTCATCCCCATAAGGGGTATGATTATTTCGTACAGATAGAGGTCGTAGTATTCCTCCTTGAAGTTTTGTCT
>NZ_JCAQHY010000090.1:0-5858 GCF_059621045.1 Vagococcus sp. WN80Y | reverse complement strand
TTCTCGTATCAAATTCATGGGAAATTGGATGAAAGCTGATAGTATCAATGGGGAGGTAACCTATTTTCGAGTGTTAGAAACGTTGTTATATCAATGCCAATAATTATGAAATTGATTCAGTTAGTAAAGAAGCTGGGACATAAAGTCGTTTTGCTCCGAGCAATCTCGAAAAACCCGAACAATCGGCAATTTCGATTGTTCGGGTTTTGAGAAATTGCCGAAAGAGCAGACTTTTGGAGCGCGTTTGTCACATAACATACGTGAAAAAAAAGAGGGCGAGACTTTTGTCTCACCCTCAGAAAAGAAAAAGATTAGTTACTATTCTTTACGACCGACACGAGGAACTATTAACAGAATGGGGAAAATAACGCTAAATAAGATTTTAAGCGAGACAGAGGGCGGGAAATTGAAAATTACGCATGGTTTGACTCGATGAACAAAGAATTAAGGGCGTTATTAAAGCAAATGTAAGAGTGTAATTAATAGATTTAGAAATAAGAAGGCCTTATTTTTATAAATGGAATAAGAAAAAGCAGAGAAAGAATATTTTCTTTCTCCACTTGAAAATTGAATAGGTTGTTTGATTTCTATGCTCCACCAAGATGTAACCGGACTATAGACTCTTTTGATATTGAGCGTTGCAAGGGCGCACGATCAGAAGCACTAATTCTAGGAACTTCGTAATAATAAGTGAAAGTAAATTTATAACTAGGATATGTATATCCGTCAGGATTCGCCTTGATATAGCCATTTTCAGTTGTTATTTGGTCAATTGTTAAAACTTTACCTTCTCCATTAACTTTACTTGGATCTCTGAAGGCTTCAATAGTTACGTCTAAATCAGAAAAATCTAACTTATTTCCATCCGTGTTTGTCAAAGAAACCAATAGGTCTTCTGGTTTAATTTTTGATATACCACCTTTACTGGTATATGCTTCTCCTTCTACATAGTCATAAACTTGTAGATCAGCTGGATCATGCCTTGCGCGAAAGAATAGATCGTGCTGTCCCTGTGTAAAGACAGTTGCGGTGGCTACTGTAGCACCTAAGAATAATAAGGAGGTAGGACATGACAGAATTTAAATCATTAGACGACTGGAAAGTAGACTGGTGGAGAAAAGGGAAAGTATATCGCTATTGCTATAGCGTTATGTGGTCGGGAGCTTTTCCTATGATCAAATATCAAACTAAGCAAGGGGCATTAAGTAACTCTTGTCATATGACAGCAGTCAACCCAGCTTTCGACGAGTGGTTTTGCAAAGCTGAGTACTTAGGGACAGAAAAGCCCAAAGAGTTCGCTTGCTAATAGCTATTGAATTACAAAGAGCCTATTAATTAACAGGCTCAGAAAAAAACTATAGTAGTTCTTTTTTCATAATGAAATCAATTTGTTCATCAGTGCCCATGAAAAATGAATGTTGTCCAACTTTTTGAAAACCAATTGACTTATAGAATTGAATAGCAGGAAAATTATGTTCCCAGACACCTAGCCATATAGACTTTTTATTTAATGATTTGGCAGAAGCTAAGGCTTTTTGGAATAACATATTGCCTAAACCTTGCCGTTTAAAAGAAGAGAGTATGTATATTCTTTCGATTTCTAAACCTTCTAAGTCAATGGTTTCAGTCTGGGCATCATTAATATTTATCTTTAAATATCCTGCAGGTTGATTGTTGGAATATATAAAGTAAAATTTAGAATTAATATTTTTTAATTCTAAAGATAGTTGCTTTGTAGAATAAGCTTTATCAAGGTAGTTTTGTAAATCTTCTGGTGAATTATCTTTTCCAAATGTATCAGAAAAGGTAGTGATACTAATACTCTGTAGCAAATCGATATCGTTTAGAGTGACTCTTTTTATATTATCCAATGAAATACCTCCTAGAGTGATGAATAAAGTGTTACCACTATAGTTTAACAAAATATCAAAGTGTATCAAGTTATTACTTAAAAGATTAACAAAAAAAGCAACCTCAAAGGTCGCTTAAAGTTGTACGGTGGCATCAATTTCCAACATGAATTTTTCGTTGATTAAACCAGCGACCACTACTAAAGTCATAGCAGGCTTTGTGTCATTCAAAAAAGAAGTTATTTTTTCCCTAACAGCAGTAAGATATGACACGTCAGTGATAAAAATATTCATTTTTACAATGTTGGAAATAGAAGAATTATTGAGTGAAATAATCTCTCTAATCTTGTTTACAACAAGGTCAATCTGATTCTCAATACTATCGGGGATAAAACCGTCTTTCTCTGGTGTTTGGCCAGAAATAATTAGAAATGGACCATTAGCAACTAAACTTGCGGAATACATTACCATAAAAAGCCACCTTTCTTAAAAGTTACATTAATTATACATCAAAGTCTCAAAAGTAGTATAGAAAGTTTAGTAATTCCAGAAAGAATGACAATCCAAATAAAAAAGAGGTGATATGTCACCTCAAGAAAGTTAATTTTTTGATTTATTTTGTTTGAAATTAATTATCATAAGGCTAACTATTGCAAGTGATACGACAACTAAAGTAATCGAACTTGCTAGTTGTACAGAGTCATTGAATAGGAGCGTGAGTACTGCAAGAATGATCCAAACAACTCCTAGCGCTTGTATTATTTTAATGATTGAATTTGCCTTTTTCATAAAATTACTCCTTTCTCTAGTGAGTAAATTATATAGCAATATGTTCGTGAATGAATTGAAATTTCTTAATCATTTAGTTGCTTCAACCTTTTGATAGTAGGATCGAAGTTTCTCGTATGCCAATTTTGAGTGCCCCAAAAATTTTCATTCGAAAGAGCGCCACTCGTGCGAAAATAAGAGAGTTCTTTTTGTTGGGCAGATAATTCAATTGTTCCTTCACTATACGTGATGGAAAGACGATAGCTGAAACCTTCTTCTTCGATTTTTACATTTGTAATTGAATTAATCGGAATTTGTAAAGTAGCGTCTTTTTTTAAAGAACCTGACCACTTTAAAGGAACTAGAATTATTTCGTTCTCGCAAATTTGTAAGACGAAATATTGTGGGGATTGACTGAAAAATTCAATAACTTTAGCACTTAAATTAGGCGCAGCGTAACTTACTACGATTGACAAGTTTTTAATGGGGGTAAAACCAATTTCTTTAAGAGTTGAGGAAATATTTTCTTCTTTAGCCATGACTAACCTTCTTTCATTTATTTGATTTTAATTTAACATAGATAATTAAAGAATGTAGTGAAATTTCCTAAAAGGTATGAAACTTATCCTGAATGGTAATTTCTGATGTTTACCTAGAAGAATGATAACTTGGAGGTGAACTAATGAGTACTTATATTAAAAGCGTTGGAATGCAAAGAACTGAATTACTAGAATTGCTATTAGAAAATTATCTTTTCGAAAGAGCTAATAATACTAATACTCTATTAGGAGAACCTCGAGAGGTGACACGTTCACAAGGGATACTAGATGGCGCTTGTATGGTGCTTGGTATTAGTTATCGTGTAGAAGTTGATAAATATGTATTCTATACCAACAGCATGGAGAAAGTCATTTGTGAGATTCCGATGGGTGAATATTATGAAATGGAAATTCTTAGAAAAAAAATAGAAGCAGAGGAACTAAAAGAATTTAAAGAGCATTTTAATTAGAAAAATGACAACTTGGAGGTGAATCATGGCTACAAAGATAGAAAAGAAGTTAATTTGGGAAATCCAACAAGCGCAAGCTAAAATACTCCCTCTAACAGGATGGGGCGGAGGGGCGACCGTAACAACGATAGATATTGGGAAATCTTGGTTAGACCATGAGCCGTTAAATAATCAGTTAGGAGTAATGTTAATTAATTACACTAGCTACGTTCATGCGACTGAACCAGAAGACAAAGCTTATCATTTGGAACAGATAGAAAAAGCACTGGAAGAGTTTTGGGAATTAAATGAAGAGAATTTTAATGAAGATAGAAGCCTGAGACCCAAATATTGGAACTAGCTTGCTATTCTTTACGATAATAAAAAGCTCACTCAAGAAAATTAAGTGAGCAAAACAATAACGAAATAGTAGAGTTTGTAGTTTGAGTAGCTATTAATTGTTGACGCTAGTATTAATTACCAGTTCTTCAGATAAGAAACTATTGATATTATTAACAAAGTTTTTAAAATGTTCACTTTGATTATGAGCATCAAGAGCATCTTGAGAGTCCCAGTTTTCAATAATAGTAAAGTTGGTATCTGATCCAATTTCTTTAAAATGAGAATAGTAACTACACCCAGCTTCATTATTGGATTTTAAAACTAAATCCTCAGTGAGATTTAAATAATCAGGTATGCTCTCTTCATTAACTTTTAAAAATACATTTAATACAATCATAATTTACCTCTTTTCTAATTTATGGATAGAAATTAATTATATATGAATGTGAAATACAATTTACGTTTTTTAATCGAACTTTAAAAAAACGTAATATTCTATCATTTAGTAAAAAGTGAAGACGAGCAACTGATTAATCTCACGGAGAATCGAAAGGAGAGGTCAAATGAAAATTGAAGTGACGTATCAGCCAGAAGGGGACACAGCACCGTATGAAATTTTGAAAGATGTTAAATCGTTTAATTGCGACGGACAACTTATTTGTTTTTACTTTCGATGATGGTAGCGAACAGACTATCTATTTTGAAGACGTCATAAATATAGGACTTTTTAACTAATTAATATCTCGGGAAATAAAAAGGATGCTGGTACATGTATAGCGTTCAGCGTAAAGTTGTCAAAGGGGTGTTTAAAAGTTATTAGTTGACTAGGGTAGATAGTGACAGCTCATTATAAATATTTTAGCGTGATTTACAAGCTCACCTTTCCAATTTTTACTCTAATATAAAAAACGGGCTAAGGAAGGAAAATCTAAATAAAATTATATAAATCTACAAAAAATGGGAGATTTAACATGAATTTGAATAGCTATAAAGTATTACCTGAAATAAGGTCCCAACAAAGCTAAAGTGTCCCAGATTTTTCTGATTGGTATGAAAAACACAAACACGACATATTATTGGCTAAATATTCAAGATGAGCTAATAATGAAGACGAGAGGGTTAGAAAGTGGTATAGCGAGGGCCGTTAACAGAATGTTATATTACAGTCTGGAAAGGTGGTAAAGCCTTTACATTGATTAAACTTAAACGGGTGTCTGCAATTATGGTGATTGTACTCGGAATTGGTTTGACCTTTGTCAGAAAAATACGACGTATTTTCATAAATATAGACTTTCCCCTTTTGTGTTTGTTTTCGTCGTTATGTCTTAGTACTACGTTTGATTTCATTGTTGACGGTTTGTGGAGCATGTCCAAAGGAAAATGGCGATTTTTCGGTTATCCCAGCCTTCGCGGTGTTTTTCTTGTATAATAATTCGTTCTTGTAAGGAAAGGTGTTTATCTTTGTGTGAGTCTGTGTTAAACTGATTTTACGTCATAGCTATTTCATTTTTTTCTAGCTAATTTGACTACAAAATGTGTCTAAAAAATAAATGGTTAAATCATAAATGTAAAAAACACGAGGATGACTTATTCTCGTGTTTTTTTACTTCATATAATATATCTTATGTAACCAAGCCGTGTCGGTTTCAAAGTAATCATAGCATAGCCTTTTATTAATTGTCTATCGTTTTTTGAAAAAATGTTCAAGATGGTGCTATATAAAAGTGAAGAAAAATATAATTAAACGTTCAATTATCAGAGTTTTTCTAGTCTATTAATATATTGATAGCCTTATATGAAAACGAGATGTAGTTGACATAAGATATATTATACAAAGTACTTTTTAATGGCCACATGTCAAGGTTAAATGCAACAAAGTATTGTTGATATACCAATTAAAATAACATTTT
>NZ_JCAQHY010000089.1:0-5810 GCF_059621045.1 Vagococcus sp. WN80Y | reverse complement strand
AACTTGAAAAAATTGGTCATAAATTGGCCTAATCTACTCAATGCACACAAAATATCTTGGCGATTATCAGTTATTCTGATTGTCACCAAGATATTTTTCTGTTTTAAGAGAGTTTTGTCCCACCCTCTTATGTCCTAATTATTAACTAGAAAAATCCAGATAATAGCGGTACTTGTTTCCAATGTAATAACATTCACTATACTCATAAAAATTGGAGGACTTGTCCTGAGTAAAACGAACTCTCTTTAAAACCGCTTCATCAGCTTTAATTTTCAGTGCCTTTTGAATAGCCAGATTAGGCTTAACTGCCTCAACATATTCTCTTTCCTCATTAACAGCTATTCCAAACTCCTTTAAATACTCATAAAATGACTCTTTATATTTTCGAAAATCCAAAGAGTATTCTTTATTAAAGGAAAAATATGTAACAAAATAAGCAAAGATTGACTGCTCGTCTCCTCTAGTGCGCTTCAATACTAATAGTTTATCACCAACATTAATATTCATGAACTTAGCAAGGCGCTTATCAGCATAAGTCACCTCAATCGTAGCAGAAACCGTTAGTGCCAACTTCCCTCGCTCCTGTAACTCTTTGGTAAAACTTTTGACGATTGTTGAATGTTGATTAGCATCCACTACCATCTTTTGAACAAATGTCCCTTTCGATCGCTCTCGATAAAGCAAATTTTCTCTGACTAATTCTTCTATTGCTTTGCGAATGGTAATTCGGCTGACATGGTATATGTCACATAATTCTAACTCAGTTGGGATTCGGTCTCCCTCTAACCATTTTTCCGTCTGAATATTCGCTCTTAATTCCTTAGCAATCTGAGCGTATAACGGCAACTCGCTGTCACTTCTTATTGACACTTTACTAACCACCTTTGTTATAACATCATATCAACTAACCATTATATCATAGGAGACTAAAGTGAACTATTAAGAAGGAAAAATTAGCCGCTCTCCATGTCGTTGTTAACTAATCAAGAAGCACTTCTTCAAATTGAAGGATGACATTCGCAGCTACAGAGAATAATTGCCCAAAAAGCACTAGCACAAAGTTCCGATTCCACAATTTTTTCTCAGTCATCTGTCTTCTCACTTTCATCTTTATAACAATAATACCTGATCCAATTCTGTTGCTCTTTTACCTCACTACGTCTAAAACCCGTTACTTTTAACAACTCCAAAAAGTCTTTCTTATCCTTATAGTCCGTCATGTGATAGTCGATTTTATCTTTTTCAGTGATAAGCACCAGTACTGAATTCGAACTCATCACTCGATAAATCTCCGCCAACCCAACTTTTACATCTTCCCAATACATATGAGTCTGAACAGCTGTTACCAGTTGAAAAAAATTATCTGGATAAGGTAAGTGAGCAACATCGGCGACCACTAATACAACCCGCCCTGCTTGAATCCCCTTTTTAGCAGTTTCTCTGGTTGATTTGATAGCCTCAGCAGAAATATCAACACCGTACACTTTGCCAGTAGTGAGCTGCTGAGATAATTTTGCGACTGTTTCGCCACCACCACACCCCACATCCAATAGGCGATCCGTATTGTTAATCTGACTATCAGCTAATCCCCAATTAGTCATTTTATCAAATGTCGAATTCCAAATTTTAGTCAACGAATACCCAATAATACCTGTTGGATGCTTGACTTGTTTAAGTAAATAATCGTACGTTGATTTCACCGCAATCCCTCCTATTAAACTCAGACTTATAACAATTGCTTGCCACTTTTTCAAAGATAATTTTCCCATTCTGCTTTGCCTCTTCCAAATAATTTTATGAACTTTTTTCAATTAAAGTTCATAACAAAACTATAAAGTTAATTTGAGTCATTGTCAACAACTTTTGAACTTAACTTCAAAAAAGTTCATTCCCGTGATATACTGTCCATGAGGTGAAAATATGAATAAATTTGAAATAAGAACAAATGACAAAAAAGAAACCATTATAAAAACAGCTTTGCAATTGTTTAGTCAAGAGGGGTACTCTAATGTCACTATTGAAACCATTGCTGAAAAGGCCAAGGTCTCAAAGGTCAGCCTCTTTAAATATTTTGATACCAAAGAGGGCTTGTTAGAACGCTGTATCGAATACACCATGGCCTACATGATCGAAGACGCACGAGTTATACTGACCGAATCTGGTAGTTTTCGTGAAAAATTTTTAAAAGCCATCACCCTCTGTCAAAATGAAATAAATAGTGATTTAGAAGCAATTATTGTCGCTGAGATGGCGAAAAAAAGTAAGTATATAGAGTTAATTGTCACTAAAATAATTAAACAAAAGAACTTAATTTATGAAGAATTTATCGACTATGGCATTGCCACTCACGCGATAAAAAACACTATTAGCAAACACGCAATTTTAGCCGTATTAGCCGCCATTAATACAAGTAACGATGTGACAGAAGCCGATCTCCCTTCCATTACAACGCTAATTCTTGAAGGGATTTTAGCTAACTAGTGAGTTTTCTAATCTGCGTAAAAGTTAGCTTGTTCAGTTAGGAGGATTTTTATAATAGTTTAGCCATTTTTCAATATCAGCCCCGTTTCTGTGTTAAACTATACTCAACAAATCTATCTTTTGAGGTGCAGTAATATGGAAAATAAAGAACAACAGGAATGGGGAGCCTTGTATGATATTGGGCTAAAAATTAAGCAACTTGAGCCTTGGACTTACCTTTCTGATCACAATCTTTTTGTGATTTCAATGCCGACTCATAAGTTCCCTATTTACCTCAATTTGATTGATGAAGGAGAAGATTTCAGTGCCATTGGAGTTTATTCTAGCCTTCCTGCGATTGACTCTATGCTCCGCATACTTGAAGACCGCGTCAATCCCTATTCTAGCTCCTTAGCAGAACAAAGTGGCCTGTTCGCACTTTACGGTTCCCGAAAAGATGTACCTCAAGCTAGTTACGCTGTCATTAAAGAATTAGACTATAAATTTAAAGGCAAGAGAAATTGGCTGTACTTCGCCACACTAGATCGTGGAAAAGAGCCTTGGCAAACAGCAAGACGTGAGGTCAGATTCTTAACTCGCTGCCTCTCATTTCTATACGATGCCCTAATCAATTTACAGGCTGGTAAATTCAACATCAATTTTCAAGAAGGTGAAACCTTAGTCACGTACTACGATGCGCTGACAAAATCTTGGAAACAAAAAGTTGCCCCTCTCGATATGCCCATTGAAGTCAATTTAGCTGACGAAGTCCCAATTACAGACACGCCTATGATTAACGCCTTTAATGAAGGTCCGCAATCGCAAAAGACTATTGAAGTCGCCGCTTTTTTTCTGGATACACTTGTCAAAGAAGATAAACATAGCCGTGGCTCGTTTCCTTTGGTCTGTTTGGTGGTAGATCAAACGACTAAGCAACTTTTCTCTAATCGAGTGAGTTCTCCTGAAACGGATCAAACTGATCTGATCCTCGATTCAGTTATCGATTATTTCCAGACATATGGGCGACCTAAACAAATTGTTGTCAATACCGATGATGTTTATTATTGCCTGATAGACTTATGTAACCAAACTGACGTCACTCTAACCTATGATATAACGCTAGAAGTGGTTCCTGAAAAAATTGAGGAATTATATTGATTGACATCGCAAAAAAACAGCTGGGAACTGATAAATCAGTTCTCGGCTGTTTTTATAAATTACCACGAATTTGCTTCAACTCAATTTTGCGATCCTGAACAACTCGGTTAATCTCATCAGAAAACTCTTCTAAAATAAGACGACCACCTTTATACGTATATGCCCCAAGACGCCTTACTTGCTGAGGGTCTAGGATAATTTTACGATGACTAATATTTTTAAAGAACTCCTCCACCATAAAAGTTGGCAAATAATAATGATTTTGCGCACAAAATGATTGTAAATAAATGTAATCATCAATTGTAATCATACAGTCATCAAAGCTATCAAAGCTTTGAAACTCATCAATTTCTGCCGCACTCTCCAATGCCACATCACGTTTTTGCAACATTTCATTAATTTTTTTGTTGAGTAAAATTAACATGTCAATTTCTTTCATTTTTTCATGTAATTGTTCCCGCCGATCCATTTGTTTAATCACATAGCGGTTGTTCATATTTGTTCCAAGCAACGCAATTAATGCACCAATAACGACTCCTACAAGAGCCCCAATGACTGAAGTCACAGACATCCCCCTCATTTCTAAATTCTTAACTATTATAACATGACTAATAAAAAATATCTGCTATTGTTTATCAGTCAAATTTATTGACCTTTTTTGACCAATTAGATATACTTTAACTAGTCACTAGCTAACCTTTTGTGTTAGAATAGTAGAGAAAATTCGTTTTAAACGTAATGTATAGGAGGAAAAAAAATGAATTTAATTCCAACAGTCATTGAACAATCATCACGCGGTGAAAGAGCGTATGATATTTACTCACGCTTATTAAAAGATAGAATTATTATGTTAAGTGGGCCTATTGACGACAACGTCTCAAATGCCGTCATTGCACAGTTACTATTTTTGGATGCACAAGATTCTGAAAAAGATATCTTCATCTACATCAATTCTCCAGGTGGTAGCGTCTCTGCTGGTTTAGCCATCTACGATACAATGAACTTTGTTAAAGCAGATGTTCAAACCATCGTTTTGGGTATGGCTGCTTCTATGGGTAGTTTCCTATTGACAGCAGGTACAAAAGGCAAACGTTTTGCCTTACCAAATGCTGAAATTATGATTCACCAACCTTTAGGCGGGGCTCAAGGACAAGCAACTGAAATTGAAATTGCTGCTCGTCATATTTTAAATACACGCGAACGCCTGAACACAATCTTGGCTGAACGTACAGGTCAACCAATTGAAATTATCGAAAAAGATACCGATCGTGATAATTTTATGTCAGCTGAACAAGCAAAAGAATACGGCTTAATCGACGAAGTAATGGTCAATAGCAAATCATTAAAATAACAATACAAAGATGAGACAAGAGTAAAACTTACTGTTGTCTCATCTTTTTTCTTAACCAGTTTTAGGTACTACAAACAAAATACTGTTACATATGAACAAGTAACGCTATAATGAAAGGTAGATAACTAATAAAGGACGTGACATTTTTGGATACTAGTAACATGGATGTAACACAAACAAACACAACAACCGGTATAAAAATTGGCGATGATCAAGCACCTGTCAAGGTGTTAGAATTTATCAACCTCCGTTGCCCTTATTGTCGTCAATGGTTTGAAGACTCAGAAGCAACCTTTGCTGATTACGTTGCCAAAGGAAAAGTTCAGCGAATTATCAAATTATTTGATAAAACCAAGCCTAGCCTTGCAAAAGGTAATGTGATGCACAAATATGTCCCTAAAGCAGGACAAGCAAACACCCTTGAGATTATCAGCAGCATCTACCGCACACAAGATGATTGGGGAAATATCGAGAATCATGAGGAAATTGCCCGCTATGCCGAAACAACACTTGGCCTAACTTTGGCAGATGATCCAGTTGCTACGCAAGCTATTATTGATGAAGCAAATAACGCTCAAATATTTTTTGTTCCGACCATGGTTGTAGGTGAGCATATCTTCGACCAAAAAATTAGTCAGGATGCTTTTAAAGCCATTCTTGATGAAGCTTAAGAAAATAACGAGGGTGAGACAAAAGTCTCGCCCTCGTTATTTTCACGTATGTTATGTGACAAACGCGCTCCAAAAGTCTGCTCACTACGTTTTACTACGCTACGCTTCGTTGTCCTAAACTTCTAAGCAACTAAAGTTGCAAGCCATCATTCTTTGGGCTTTAGCCCTTA
>NZ_JCAQHY010000088.1:0-5484 GCF_059621045.1 Vagococcus sp. WN80Y | reverse complement strand
GACAAAACTTCAAGGAGGAATACTACGACCTCTATCTGTACGAAATAATCATACCCCTTATGGGGATGAAAAGGAACTATCAGAATAAATCTGATAACCTTATTATACGAGGAGGAATAACTATGACAACTTGTATCGCGTGTGGTATGCCAATGGAAGAGACAAAGGATTTTGCATCAGGGGACACTAGCAAGGATTATTGCGTGCACTGCGCACGCCCAGATGGAACGATGAGATCCTTCGAAGAAGCCAAGTCAGGTATGACTAACTTCATTATGAGCACACAGGGAATTGATGAGTCCGTCGCTGAAAAAGCTGCGCTAAACTCAATGAAAAAATTACCCGCTTGGAAAGAACATTTTTAAATAGTGGTAAAAAATAAAGAAGCGAGTGTTCAGATTAAATCTGAAGGCTCGCTTCTTTATTTGGAGAATAATTTCTCTTAATAAATAATTCCAATTATCGTTACTCAATGTTCACACCAATTTCATAGTTACAGGCTATTATATACCTATACCAACAAACAACCCTAACAAAACTTTTTCATTATTTACTCCTCCAAAGTAAATAAAAAATCTCCTAACCCTTGGTGAAAATCAAGGGTTCCTTTTTGTCTTTAAACTCAGTGGATAAACGACCCTCACAGCTAATTTAATTGTGCGATTTTAGCATGTGAATTCTTACTTTATAATTTTGATAATTCTTTTAAGTTCACTCTGACAATCTCCCAAACACCATCAATACCTAAAATTTCTTTTGTTGTTTTTTGAGCAAAAAGTAAGCCCGAATCACTATTTGTCATGATAACTACTGTACTTTTTGAAACTGGGTCAATTACAAATAAACTTTGCATCCCAGGATTAATCCCTGAATGCCAATAGGTTGTATTTCCAGCTATTTCTTCAATCGCGATACCAAGTCCCCAACTATTTGTTTCATCAATATGAATTTGTGGATTAAACATTTCTTTCTGTGGAAGTTCCTCCTTTTCAGAAAGCTGTAATAATTCATTTGCAAACATAGCCATATCTAGGGAAGTTGTTTTCAATGAATAGGCGGAATTAGGAGACTTTGCTACAATTTCCGGTCCAATTGGCAGTGATACAGGCAATAGAAACCCTAAAAGTACGGATATACTGACGAAAAATATCGGTGCAAGCCAAAAAGCTTTGCTTTTTTTACGTGTTAGCCATAGTATAAGAAACACTATAATTCCATATAGTAATGCTGGGAAAAACATCCGCGGTAAAATAATAGCTAGCAAAGATAATTCTATTAAAAATCCAATAATCACACTAACATAAAATACTGTCTTTCTTTTATAAAATCGAAAATTAGTAATAAGCCCCACAAATTGTCCAATAAAAAAAATAACTAAAGAGATCGCACACCAGATCAATATAGTAAATATTACAAAAAAAGAAGACCTAACAAACGGTGTAGTAGTAGATGAGTGAGCAAATGTACTATTAGTCATTCCTAAGGGCTCAAAAACATATTGCCGAGCCACTTCTTCTAATGACTCTCCGGTCACTTGTTCAATAATTTGTTGTAAATATATATACCCTACTCCAGAATACGAAAAATACTCACCTGGTTCATAGTATATTTTTTTATCCACGCTCACTTCAAATGATGGTGAAAATCCAGAAGTATGTGACAGTAACTGACGAATGGTAATTTTTTCAAAGCGTATATCATCCGTAATCCATTCGTCATCTAAATATTGTTCTATCGTATCATCTAAAAAAATCTTTTTCTCATCTGCGAGTTTCATACAGATATAAGCAGTAATAGTTTTTCCTAAAGAACCACCTTCAAAAACTATATTTTCTTCGTTATTAGAACTTACAGTTTCTAAAACATTATTTTTCATTGTAGTAATGGAGTACGTACGCACACCCATTTCTTTTGCATTTTTAGCAATACTTTCTTTATTTAATTCACTTCCATTAACTGGTATTGTTAACGAGCATAAAATGAAAAAGCATAGAAACACTGACATTATTATTCTATTTCGCATTATTTTATTTCCTCTTCCCCATAAGCTATTTTCCAAATTTAGTTCAAATTTTATCTTTTTAATTGTAACATAATCGCCATCTAATTTTTCAATGTTTTCTAAGAAACAGTTGATTATTATTATTTAAATACCTCGGATTAATTGTCTATTTATGAAGTATTTTGTTGTCTTAAGATATTAATGTGTGTGATTAGGTCGTACACTAATTTTATAATTAATAACGTAAGAATCACAGCTACTTTTTCTTTATACTGAATTAATCACGTGTGGTATGCCAATGAAAAAATTACCCGCTTGGAAAGAACATTTTTAAATGTAGCCAAAAAAATAAAGAAGCGAGTGTTCAGATTAAATCTGAAGGCTCGCTTCTTTATTTGGGAGAGTTATTCTTAAGTGATATCTGTTAAAGACAGGTACTGATCTAAAAATACACTGGAACAACCGTTAAAAATTCTGCCTCTCTACAATAGATAAATGTCTCATTTTGTTTCTTATCCTCTAAAACAATCCACTCTTCCCTTGGGACGCCTTTAATAGTGGATACTTTAATACTGTCAGTTTCTTCAACTACTTCTAACTTATTTTTTCCAGTTGTATTGTTAAATTCATCATATTTATAAAACGTTAAGTTGTTTAGGCTATATTTTTCTTCGTATTCTAACGGTAAGTTTTTGAAAAATGAAATTGGAAGGACGTCAATTTTTTTATTAACATAAAGTGTTTTGATAGTTTCCATAACGGCATTATTTTTAACCACTATAAACTCTTTTTTAGCTTCTCCTTTTATACTGTAGATTTTTCCTTTAGCGCTTAGCAAGTTAAAGATATCATAGTATTGCCAAGGGCTATAGTCATGATACACATTTCCTAATCTCTTATTCTCCCTGAATACATTTGCTCTAGGAATCTCGATGTATTTTTGACCATTAAATGCCACTTCAACGTCTTCGTTAGCTTCCATGTTTGAAGAAATGTACACAGCTCGATTGTCTTTTCTATCAAAAACAAGACTAGTTGCACACACCACTACAGTTACTACTACTAAACTCAACATGTATTTCTTAATTTTCATGCCCATCTCTCTCCTACTAAAAAAACTAGCTTCAACTTGTACAATGCTATCTACAACTATACATAGTTACATTTCTTTTTCAAAAGCATATATATTACCGACATAGATTAAGATGATTTATCGTTATTAAATTATTGCTTATTATTTTGACCATGTCTGGAATCAGTCGACATATCACCTTAGCAAATATTGAATATAAACACCTATTTAACAGTAATACATGCCTGTTTATGATATTTTCAGCTCTGTCGCCTGAATGACTTTTTTCACCTTTAGATTCTAATAACCCTGTTATTTATTAGACAATTAATTCTTTTTCACTTTTTTATAATCTTGTTATTTAATTTATTAGTAATTTATTGCCCATATCCTGAATCAGTTGACACAGCCTTTTAGCCAATTATTACGATAAACGCCTAATTAACGCTGATATTCGTCTGTTAGAAATAGCCTTCTGCCTGTCGACTGATTCCCTATTCTAACTTATCACTAGTTATAAATATGTTATTATAAGTATTACTCAAATATTTAATTGCTTATTTCTATTCTCACACATTTTTTATTCAATGTACACTCCCCTAACTCACGCTTTTTTCATTGATTTCTTTGGATGTCACTTTTAAACAATTGTTGTAATCCCCTATATAAAGGGCTTAGATCAGTGTTGCTTGTTAAAAAGAAGTCACCATCCAGAGTAAAAAGCGTGAGTTAGGCTAATAGAAATTAATATCATTTATGTTCTTCAAAGTACTCTTTCATATGTTGATATAAAAGAGGGATGTCAGCGATTGCTAGCTCGCAGATTTGTTCGTATTGATCTCTGGATACAGTATTTTTGAAAAGTTTATCCGGGTATTTATTATCCATTTCTCTTACAGTTGTGGGAAGAATTTCATAATTTAATTTGGAAGGAAATGCCTTCCCAAAGTGCCAATTTAAATTCCCTTCAAATGATTCTATAGCTTCTTTTATTAATTGATAATCTGATTCGGTGTTCTCATCTGTTTTCAAATGAAAATATAAAGCAGGTTCTCTGTAATATGGCTCATTTTCAATATACATGCTCACTCTTACTTGTCGTAAACTAAATGTATCTAACAATAAATGCGCAATCATTTCTGATTTTTTCATCATTTCATTCTCCTCATAAATTGATTGTGTAAATATGTATTTTTTTAGAGTTAATTGCTTGTAGTTCACTGAAATAAGTATCCTTGAAGACTGGTGTAGGCGAATAACGAGGATCATAAATGAAACCATTATACGAAAACACTACATGATAGATTACTTTTTCAATTTTTCCATATTCCAATAGTTCAAAAACACCACCGTCTTCGGCAATAATATTATAAACAGTTCCTTTAGGGTTAACCTTGAATAAATCTTCTGCAATCTCAGAACAATCAATTTTATATTTTTCATAGTTAGGATTAGCCATGACGTTGTTCATTTCGTCTTCATAGTCATCAAGGTCTTCCCAACTACCTGCATCAGACTCTAAAAAACTAGGCATTGTCAATGTTAGATTGTTATTATTAACAACATATGCGGAATAGGCAATGGTCATACCTGAAACTGCTAGCCAAAATAGTAAATCATCGATGATCGCTATTCGTTGTTGTGGTCCCTGTATGATTGTGAATACTTGATTTTGAGAGTAAAAATGCCCCTGACCAATATACTGAATAGGATTAGTATATAACTGACTTCCTAACGGTGTATAGCCTAAATTGCTTAGAGGTGGCTGTGAAAGGTAAGGCGTGCTCATCAGATAATTCGTACCGAAAAGAGTATCTAATACGGGATACCTCCCTTTAGACTGTTTCCAAATAGTCGCCAAGGTGTTGGTTACCTGAACAGCTGTTGGTTGGCTTGTTGATTGATGATAGGGCGCATAAATATTCGTCAGTGCCTGATTGAATTGATTCCCCACATAGATATTGGTTCGATCCTTATTAGTATCTACAAAAAGCTGATAATCTCTAAACTGACTTCGAGTCATTTGGAATGTTGTCTCAGATGATATGCCTGTCATCGTCACATAATACTCTCCAGCGGGTAGATCTAATGTCACGTTAGTAGTACTGCTGTTATAATGTTGTTGAAATACTTTTTGCTCCTCTTTATTATAGACCGTTAGCTTTTTACTTGTTGATCCCCGTAGTTCAACATTTAAACGTGTTATTTCAGACAAGGACACAGAATAAAATTGAGCTTTTTCAGATGTACGACCTGCTTCATAAAAGTGCCAAGGTTTAATACTATTGCTATCTTTAGCGATATAAAACTCTGGATCACGCACAATAAAAAAATTACTAGTTGAATAATAATTTAACCATTGAAAAAACTCGTTTGCTGATAAGTTTTTCATTGGTTTATAACTCTGAGA
>NZ_JCAQHY010000087.1:0-5464 GCF_059621045.1 Vagococcus sp. WN80Y | reverse complement strand
ATTTTTACCTAACACGTAAAACTGTCACGTATTAAAAACAGCTAAAATGTTATTTTAATTGGTATATCAACAATACTTTGTTGCATTTAACCTTGACATGTGGCCATTAAAATCTACTTTGTATAATATATCTTATGTCAACTATATGCTATTTTCATATAAAGTTATTAATATAATAATAAAGCGTGACAATCCCTCTAACACCACACTTTCAGGTGAGTATCTTTTTGTTTATATCCTTCCAATTTGAACTTTTTTTCAAAAAACGGTAGACACTAAATAGGGAAATATGCTAAGATTAATGTGTAATTAACACGTCTTGGTTACATAAGATATATTATATAAAGTAAAAAAACACGAGAATCAGACATTCTCGTGTTTTTCTTTACATTATATTTTAAAATTCAAACATTTACTTCTTTCCACCTTAATAAGTTTATTAAAAATACACTTTTAGTAAGTAGTCACACACCAACCACTCAAAACTAACACAAACCTATTTTACACTAAATGAGCTCATAAGAATAGACATATACCTATAAAAATAGACTATGATAATTTAATTCATCCTCCTGTAATCATTGACACTAGTCGAGACGCTTTAGAGTCAAGCCTGTACTAATTTTTGCCTTCGCTATTTGATTGACCTTATCAAACAACCTCATCAAAACAGTGTCTCCGTTTGACGATCCACATACTTCGCTCCCTTTATCACAGCGTATTTCTTTTGTCCTTTATGCTGAAACAATCCCATTCCTACAACTTTTTCCATAAACAGTCGTACCTCATCAGCCTCTAGCGCTTCATTAGGCCGCTGTACTAAAATAGTCGTTGGGTCTCCCGATTCATTTGTAAAATACAAACATAATTTTTTAGTCAATAGGCCCATCCCTTTCATTTCTCCTATGTATACCGTGTCCGGTTAACAATTTGGACAGAGTCTTCACTGTGCGTAGCTGGCAACACCGTTAAAAATAGCGTGGCAAACTGTGACACCTCTTCTGGCTCTATTTTTTCAGGTAAATGTGCCAAGCGAATTCGTCTTAATTGCTCTTCTCCCTCTATGTTGTAACAGCACACCAAATCTGTCCCCTCCCATATCTTCATCATGATCCTCCTTTCTTTTTCTTCACTTTAGCCCGCTCGTTCTCTCCCTTTTTGATAATACGGTAAAACAATTCTGTAAAATATTCGGCCTCTTCCCCACAATCAAGAGAGGACAATCCCATAATTAGCTGATTCATTTTCCCATGAGCCAGTTTGGGTTGTTCTCTAAAATGATAGCTAATGGCGATGGCCATATTGCGCTTACACTTTGCCACGATATGCTCCGTTGGATAACGCCAGCTACGAATGGCCCCTAATAATACTTCCGCTTTCTCAGTTCGTCCTTCTGCGTAAGCCCGCAATATTTGATCTTCTCTGACTGTTTGATCTGAGACCTGCAAAGGATTGGTATAGCTTGTTGTAATGAGTAATTGTTCACCGCAGCCTCTAATCAGTTCGTCTATTTTCGCTAAATTCAGCTGACGACGATGACCATTTTCAATTTCAGATAGATATTGACGATTGACTGTCACTCGTTCGCACAAGTCTGTTTGACTCAGTTCTTTAGCTTGGCGTAATTCTTTAATCAACTGTGCGACCTCTAAATGGATCGCTTGTCGTTTCATCAAATGAGTCAATGCCTGTTCCTTTTCCATTCTCTCTTTCCTCCTTATCAATTCGCTGATTTCTCAACTCACCACTTATTAGGCCTGAGTCACTATCTGACTGGTCTCAGATTGTTTTAGCTCTTTTCTCTTTAGCCGATTCTCTTGAAGGCGTATCCGTTCGTCTAAATTATCAGTCTTACTTTTCAACTCGTCATAACTATTTCCTACATGCTCATCCAATTGGCTAATCTCTTGCCTCAATTTGTCCATCGAGTCAATTAATGGCGCACTTATCTTGGTACGAAATTTATGATAAAATCGCCCTACTCCTGCTAGCAATATAGAAATCATACTTAACAATGCAGCCATTTCCGCAAGGCTCACTCCCATAATCATCATTGCTCTCTCCTCCTTTTTTTTAGATTCTGTTAAAAGAGGGAGACAAACGTCTCTCCCTCCAATTGTTCCTTGTCAAAGCTCCTATAAATTAATCCAACAAAGACGTGCGAATCGTTTGAACCAAATGAGCCTCTTTTGCCTCGGTGAACAGTGTCATTTCCTTTTCTGAGTGATAAAAAAGAGCTAGTTCGCTGAAATCCTTCATCCATTTGCTTAATTTTTCTTTATCTTTAATAAAGGTTTCATCAAAGAATTTTGGACTGATGGTACTTTGACTGCCGTTACTATTGAAAAAAGCTAATTGTAATTTCTTCGTGACTTTATCTGCCATGCTCGTTTCCCCTTTCTAAATTGATTGATGCCGCGTTCGTTTCACACTGATAATCTCTTCTACCTTAACGTCATCCTTAGGAATTAACTCAACAAACAACTGACCGAGAGCAACCATTTTATCTGATTGAACCGTTTCTTTCAGATTTGGCAATGATTGCTTGCTCTTTTTGCCTTCAGCTGTATAGCCAATTTCCGCGCCATGCTGTAAAAATACTGATTCTGTCATATTCTGTCCTCCTTTCTCTTTCTTGACTGATTGCGACTTGCCAACTAGGATCAGATCTGATCTATGCCCCAGTCTAGTTGAAGTTTATTATAAGTACAACTCACCTAACTCACCCTTTTGCCAATTAATTCTTTCAGCTTTTAGTGGCATAAAATCGCTGGAACAACTGGTATAACTGATATTTCCAAACTATCATTTCAAAAAGTGAACAACTTTATTCAGCAAAAAGCGTGAGTTAGGCCCTTTTACAAAAAAAGAAAAATATGTAAAGATAGGAGCAAGTTATCATCTTGATATCTTCTCCTACTATCATCAAAAGGAGGAAAAAAATGACTCACTCACTCATTTTTAGCGAATCTGGGAAGTTAGATTTATCTTGTCACATTGTAAGTGAGACACATATTCTCGCTTACCTAACAAAAGCAATTGAAGAGAAGGAGGTGATGTTAACAGAGGAAGTATTTGCCATGATGAGTGGGAAAAATCTGAAGGGAAAAAGAAAAACAGTGCTCTTTTTTATGGATGGAACCATCAAAAAAACACCACTAACCCCTTTTCAGATACACAAGCTATTTGGCATCAAAAAAGGGATCGCTAATCAGTATATTCTTAGGCAGGTCTTAAATTTTCACCAAAATAAACACCCTAAGTATGCTGCCCTTATCACACCTAGTACCACTTTTTCACGATTTAATGCCAATGTTTGGGCAAATTTAAATCACGCTATCAGCTTTCACTGTGGCGTCAAACAAACAGATGGCATCCAGCGAAGCGTCATCACTTTTTCTTTTGGCGCAGCCTTAGAGGTTCAGATTGGCATTCGAAGTGTGCGACAAACCTTTCTAGTAGATGTCTTAGAGGCTTGGACAATTCAACAGAATCATCTTTTAGGCGCGCAAGCTTTGACCAAAGTAGCAGGTGTCACTAACCCGACTAACCCGTACATGAGGAATAAAATCGCCAACATGAACAAGAAAATTGACCGTAACAACCAGAAAAAAACACAAAAAAAAGACCATCAAAAACGAATTCATACCGTCTTGATCCATCCTGAAGAATTTGCTGAATCACTTCATATTTTTGCCAAGCTTCTTCCCATGATAAAAGACGGCTATCTTCAAAAAGCTGATATGGACAGCCTTCCTCGTCCTCAGCGAACCCTATTTAAACGAATACTTAAGTGGAAAGAAGGTGACAATCATCACACCCCATCGTAAACAACTGACATTAACGTTTAAAAATAGTCAGGGCCAGATTAGTACCTCTAGTGTGACACATTTTCTAGATAATCTTGACCCCCTCATTCTGTCGGAACAGCTTAGTCGGATTCCCATGATGGACACAGAAAATAAACAACTCGTGTCCCATAGATTGTGTCGCAGTCATTGTTTTAAAGCAGAGCGACGAGATACAACTAAAATCAAACTATTGACAGTTAAAGATTAAAAATGAAACCGTTTTAACAGCTTATTCGGCAAAGAAGATATCAAGATAGCTCGTGTTATGTCAACGGATTTGCCCTAACACGAGTCTCCTATTGTCGGAGCTTAAGATAACACGATCTCACTTATAACATATTTATTAGGCGCATTCAGTTGACAACTTACGCTATCACATGTAAGCAAACCGAATTACCTTGAAAAGACTGTGATATCAGCTTATAAAGTCTGATAACACTTCAGCTTAGCAACCATTTCTATGTCAACTAATCACAGACATGAGCTAAAATGTTCCATTAATTTAAATAACAGCTTTTAACCTTTTTAGAAAATAACTATAATTATAGTAAGACCCCAATTAAAATAACGATTTATATAATAATAAAAGGAAAATAAAGTCACTCAGGCGACAGAAATCAGCATCCTTAAAAATCGCCTCAAACATCTATATATAGCGTCATACATCCATTAAACACTCACTTTTAATGTCATCTAATCTCGGACATCGACCTAAAATTAAGCATCAAATTAAATAACAGCATTAAAAAATAGTAGCCACGTTCCTATTAATCGTACGTCAAAATGGAGTTTCACCCAACTTATCACCTTCAAAAATAAAACTTTTACAGCTCCTTTTTTATTTCATCCACTCTCCTTTTAAACAACAAGAAATAACCGACTAAATGACTGGCTTATGCAAAAAACAGCATTAGACAAAAATCAGTCTAATGCTGTATCAATAGTTAGTTGAAGAAAGATCAACAATTCGCGTCTTCTTGTCGGTTGCTGGGGGATGACCAAAGAAACCATCAAAGATCTGTCACTATTTCTCACTTTCTTGTAAAAGAACTAGAAATACCGCCGGATATTGGGTACAATGAAGACACGCTAGCTTTGCTAGCCTATTGGCAACTTGATTAGTAGATTCATCGTCTATTAATTCAGGGCTACATGTAGGGAGGTTGCCACCTCTCTTGTGTAGTGCCAATTTTTTTATTTAGTTGTCAGTTATTTCTTGTCGCGTTCAGTGTATGCTATATTGAGAGCGATGTCAATAAGAATCGGTTGGTTTTTGGGAAATGGGGTGGGTAGGGTAGTATAGTGTATTTTATTTCCACATTCATACCCATGTCATACTAAACATCGTTGAACACTTTTTGAGAGTTACATTTCAGACCATGATTACTATTTTGGTTTTATTTGTGTTTAGATATTTGTTATCTACTTCATACCTTATTTGACTGAAATTCTCTTGATAAGAAGTGACTATTTTAAATAAAGAAATGATTTTTTACGCATGGGAACTGCGTAAGTTAGGAGAACTTAGTCAAGTAACCGACACAAAACATGCTACAGCACCAATAGTTGACTATGATAATAACTTTAAAATGATACGAACATCTACAGTACGA
>NZ_JCAQHY010000086.1:0-4640 GCF_059621045.1 Vagococcus sp. WN80Y | reverse complement strand
ATGGTACTATGTCAAGATAAAGGACAACTTAAATCGAGAGAGTCAGGTATTGTGCTTAGCTATTTCTAAATTCATGTTGAAATGATCCAAAAACTGAGCGAATCAAGAATGTTGGTGTTGATCAAAACGACTAATTGTGACAACGCCTTCTTTTTTTAGACTGACTGTCAGTCTGTCTTCATTGAAGGGCTTGATTGGTTTCGACTTGAGCGAATTGATATAAGCTTTTTCAAATTGAATGGGTGATACATACCCGCAAGCACTATGAATGCGGACCGTATTATAGAACGTTTCAATGTATTCAAAAACCAACCGCTTAGCGTCAGCTAGTGTTAGAATTTGAGCACGATTCAACCATTCTCGTTTGATCAGAGCGTGAAAGGATTCAATACAGGCATTATCCCATGGAGTTCCCTTTTTTGAATAACTCAATTTAAAGTGTGTACCTAACGTTTGTTTGTATTTCTCTGAGACGTACTGACTTCCTCTATCACTGTGAATGACAATTGGTTGATCGACGTGACGAGTTCGTTTTGCTTCCTCCACACAACGAACGACACAAGTGACTTCTAGGGTGCTAGTCACTTGCCAGGCAATGATTTTTCGCGAGTATAAATCCATTATACTTGTCAAATAAACAAAGCCATCTTCTTTTGTCCAAATATAGGTGATATCACTACACCAGTAGGAATCAGGGTGTTTGGGATTAAATTGCCGATTTAAAAGATTGGTCAATTTACTACTGAAATCACTATCTAAGGTTGTTTTAACACATTTCTTCACATATTGAGCTTTAATTTGTGCGTCTCGCATGTAATTTCCAATTGTTTTTTGCGAGACAGATTCTCCCTGAGAGTGAAGGACTTCACTAATTTTTGGTGCTCCATAATTTTGATGCGACGCTTCATGGATTTCTTTAATTTTTTCTATTAGACTCTCTTTACGCTGTTGTTGCTCAGATGGGACTCGTTTTTTCCAACTGTAGTAACCAGAAGTGGAAACACCCAGAATGGTCAGTACCCTGCGAATTGAGAGGGGATGTTTCCAATCGTTTACAAGTTTGTAAACTACCTCACTTCGTCGCCCAGAATACCGATGGCTTTTTTTAAGATGGCCAAGGCATCTGTTTGGTTTTTTAGCTCTCGCTTCAAACGAGCATTTTCTTTGGCTAGGTCACTGTCAAAATTACCTGAGCCACGCCTAATCACTTCTCCTTCATTTTCGGCGGTCTCTTTTACCCACTTGTAGTAGGTTGAGGCGCTGATATCTAAATTACGACAGCACGCTTGAACAGTTAATTCTGGATGGTCGGATCGATACGCTAAAACAGATTCTTTGAATTCTTTTGTGTGTTGAGCCATTGAGAGTCTCCTTTTGTTTTCTTTTAGTATACCTCAACTCTCCACGTTTAACTGTTCCGATTTCTATACTAGCACTATTCCGACGTTATTGTTTCTTGAAAAAATAGAAAAAACGGTCGCGGCTCACACAACGAATGGTCATTCCCAGAAAAATTTAAGTGATTTAATTAAAAATAAGAGAGGCAACAACAATTCTTTCTCTCTTCAATTGTGTAGCCAATCCCCCAAGTTGTAAAAGACTAATTCTTTCATCTTCTATTCTGGTCTAATTAATGGCAAAAAAAACGTCTAACTCATGCCTTTTTAACTCGCAGTTCCTTATATAAATCCTTCATAGCACTTGATACAACAGACTTTGATGGCTTTTCACATAAAAAAGAAAGCACCATTTTTAACCAAAAAGCATGAGTTAGCCACTTTTACATTGAATGAAAAATAGGTCAAAATGAAAGCAATATATCCGTTTAATCTCTTCTCCAACTAGTTATCAAGAAGTCCAATAATAAACACGACGGTCATTTTTTTAATTCAAAAAATTAGATCTGTTTTATCATGCTCTAAGCGGTTTCTTTTAAGACAATACTAGCATTCCACATTGGCATCAAATAGGACGCCTGGAAGACACGGGTTATCCCATTGATCCAAGTCATTCTTATAGAAAGACATTCACTAAGAACATATCAAGATAACCTAACACGTGTTTCCTATTGTATCGATTTCCAGTTAGGTAAATATAACACTATTCTCAATGAATGACTTACAGAAAAGTCTCTCAGTTGACAGCTGATAAATTATTGAATAGTTGGTTTTATTCACTGATATATCAACTATTCTCCCTATAATACATGAATCACTTATGTCGACTGAATCCAGACATGAGCTAAATTATTCACTTTAATTAAATAACACATTTTTAAAATAAAGAAAAATCTAGTATTCTTTATCATTTAATAACATGCTATTCAACTAGCGACTTATTAAGAAGTCATTCAGACGACAGCTAACAAACATGAGGAAAGTTGATACATACACCGTTATATCAACTGTTTCCCCTATAATCCATCAATCACTTATGTCGACTGAATCCAGACATGAGCTGTATTTTCGCCATTGATTAAACAACATCCGTTAAAAAATTAAGCGCAAACTTCACCGTGGCTCCTAAGCTATACGCTAAGGCATCCTCATCTAAATCAAAGTAATCATTATGATGCTCGGCCCCACTGCCAAACTATGGGGTGCCAATTCCTAAAAAGGTCAAGGCTTCATACTGCCTCTAGGGTTCCCGCCCCGGAGATAGTAGCCAATGGTTTGTATGTAATTGTCTGGGTCGTTCCTAACGCCCACAGTGTACAATTAAACGAAAACGCTGTCAATACTTTCATTTATTAAATAACACTATTTAACCCCAGTCTAAACGCAGATATTTACGATTAGACTAGGGGGTTTTTATCAACTAAAAATGGATGCTGTAGATGAATGTCACTGTCGCGAATATCAGAAGGAAACTACCTGTGAGCTAATTATTTAAATTATTTTGCTTCTTTTAATTTCGTTACTTTTATATCACATTATTGATTTAAGAATAACTGATTAAGAGACAACTCTCTTAAAATAAGATAACATTAGCTCATTATTCTAACGAGCTTCAAAAAATTTTTAGGCCTTCATAAAAGCCCTAATGTTCGTTTATAGTAATTCAAGTGTAGCTGAGTACTCCAACTAATCAACTGCACTTTTTTTTGCTTTAGTATCGTCAAGACTTGACTAACCGTTTCATAATCTTTTCCAAAAACTTGTAAGCTTGCAATCACAATTGTATCTCCAGGTACTAAGCTCTCTGCCAATCGTTTAAATTCGACTTGCTCTGTTGATTTTTCGGGCTCAATAAAAATTGTCTCACACTGATAATCCGAGACAATTTTCAATTGGTCATTAGTTGGCAGTGGCTGATTGCGTTTGACATACCCATAAACTGTCATTAATCATCGCTCCTTTTCATCCTTTACATTCAGCGTTAAGTTGACCGATCCATAAGGTGGATGGGCCAAAACATCCTGTAATTCTAAAGAAATAGTCGCTAACTCCTTCAATTCTTGATACACCGCTAATGATAAGTTGACGCGTTTTCTAACAGGTTTAAATTGAGCCTTAGCTAATAAACTTTCTTCCTTATCTTTTTCTACGACCTGTCTCAGAATTGGTTGATACTTAAACCCGTACCAGCCATCAGGAAACTGCTGCTGATACTCCTGCCAAGTCCATCTCAGCGCTTCTACCGCTTGTTTCAGCTGGTTGTATTCCTCATAAGTGATCGTCTTTTTTTTCATTCTAAGCCTAACCCTTTATTCTATTAGCTTGGTATATTTATGGACGGTTCCTAAAGAAACGTGACACTCAATCGAGATTTCTCGTAGCGTTTTCTTTTGCCGATACAGTCGTTCAATTTGGTGGATTACGTCCTCACTAATGGTCGGTCTACCGCTCACCATGCCATTGGCGTGGGCCTTTTTTAAGCCTTGACAGGTTCGTCGGCTAATAATGAGCTTCTCAGCCTGTGCCAACTGAAATAAAATAGCTAGATACTCTTGATCTGACGACACTGGTTTTTCAATAAAGTGTAAAGAAATCTCCTTTGTTTGAATCAGTTTAAGTAGTGGCAACCATTGAATCAATTGAAGGCCAACACTTTGGAAATTTACCACAACTAGCGAACACGTCTTATAAGTCAAAAGAAACTGTTCAAATTGGGCATAGTTCTCGCCTAATTCTTGGGTCTGAACGACCTCCTGACAGTCGGCTTTTTGATAGAGTTGCTCCGACTCGTTAGATACGGTATAACCCACTCGTTTTTCTCTCATCTTATGCTCCTTTCCAGTTTCCTTCCCCTCACCGTCACTCCGATAAGTGATCAGAATAAGTGAAGTAGATAATCAATGAGGTCATTCCCCCACAAATAACCACTTGCAACAAGACATTAGATGAGTAGGTTTGACTCAGTTTTAAGCTGACAATCGTCAAAAAAAAGGTCCCTATGAGAAAAACGGCTTGCCGTAACCTACGGTACTCATGACGGACTCGCACCACTGTCGATAAGGACTCGCCTGATTCTTTACTGATTTGCCGTAACGACCGTTTCCCTGCGACTTGTTGAAAAATGGTCCAATAGGCTCGTCTAATGTGTGGGTCTCTTGAAAAACAACTAAACTGACGTTTCTCAGCCCTTCGCTCTTTTCTAAATTTAGTAACGGTGATACGCGATTCTTTCTGCACAGCACT
>NZ_JCAQHY010000016.1:0-562 GCF_059621045.1 Vagococcus sp. WN80Y | reverse complement strand
GATCGAGTTCGGCTATTTTTTTGGTTAAATCGTTAGTATTAATCATGAGGTAGCTCCTTTACTTTTTTGGCTAGGCGTTCAAGAGCCGCAGTTAAGACCGCGGTGGTACAAGCCAAGCTGATCCGTTGGAACTGTTGGCCTTCTTCACCGAATAAATTGCCGGGATCGAGAACTAAGTGACAGTCGTGAACAAGGAAGTCAGTTAGCGCCTCGTCTGTCATACCAAGGGCTTGACAATCAAACCACTGAAGATAAGTCCCTTCTAGTGGAGAAATCGTTAACTCTGGCAAGTGCTCGGTCATAAAAGCGTCAAAGACTTGCCGATTGATTTCGACTAGCTCTAAGAAGTCAGTCAGCCACGTCTCGCACTGATTATAGGCTAACTCACAGGCTTTCGGTCCAATGGCATTCAACAGGTGAAAGCCGTCGGCTCCTTGAACGGCAGTATATCGCTCTCGCAATTCAGGGTTAGCGATCACGACATTCGCTGTTTGGAGGCCAGCCAGATTAAAGCTCTTACTCGGTGCGGTTAGAATCACTGAATTGGCTTGAGCCTCTGCCG
>NZ_JCAQHY010000085.1:0-4634 GCF_059621045.1 Vagococcus sp. WN80Y | reverse complement strand
CTCGATCCCGGCAATTTATTCGGTGAAGAAGGCCAACAGTTCCAACGGATCAGCTTGGCTTGTACCACTGCGGTCTTAACCGCTGCCCTTGAACGCTTAGCCAAAAAAGTAAAGGAGCTACCTCATGATTAATACTAACGATTTAACCAAAAAAATAGCCGAACTCGATCCTTATATGCGTGAAACCCGCGGTTATTTACACCAGCACCCAGAAGTCTCATCCAATGAATGGCAGACTCGCGAATTTTTAAAAGCAGAAGTTACCAAATTAGGCCTACCAATTACCGACGTTCCAACCACTGGTTTCTATGCCATCTTGGACACGAAACGGGAAGGAAAAACAGTGGCCTTGCGAACGGACATTGATGCCCTGCCAATTTTAGAACAGCCCACTAACCTGAAAGGGCCACGTAAGTGGCTCTCGGAAGTTGAGGGGGTCTCTCATATGTGTGGTCATGATGGCCATATGGCGGTTTTACTCGCTGCCATGCGTTTATTAGTTGAGATCAAAGACGAACTATCTGGACGGATTATGTTCTTGTTTGAAGAAGGCGAAGAAATTGGCTCAGGGATTGAGGCCATGATTGAGAGTCTTCAACCCTTAGGCATTGACGCGATTTATGGCACCCATTTGACCGCCTTTATGCCAACGGGTCAAATCTGTTTGGATGGTGGCCCGCGAATGGCCGGAGCAGCGGTGATTGACTTTGAAGTGGTCGGTCGCTCTGGTCATGGCTCTCGTCCTGATTTATCCATTAACCCGATTTTCGCCGCCGCCAATGTTCTAACTGGCCTGACGAGTGCGTGGGCCAATCAGTTGGATGTCAGTAAGACGGTAACCCTTGGGTTAACTCAATTCCATGCAGGGAGTGCCAACAATGTGATTCCTGATACGGCTTATATTGGGGGAAGCTTACGGTATTTTGATGTGGCAGAAGGGCATAAAGCAATGGCCGTCTTGAAGGAAGTCGCAGAACACACAGCGGCCGCTCATAAGTGCACCATTCGTTACTTGGACGGTATGCGCTTTGCCACGATTCCCGTCTTAAATGATCCCTTACTCGCCGAGATTGCACGACTAGGCGTCGAAGACCTGTATCCAGACAAGCTGGTAGAAGATATTCAATGGTACGCCTCTGAGTCTTTTTCGCACTATGCCAAAGTCGCGCCGAGTGTTTTTGCCTTTGTAGGAATTGGCAACCCCGAGGTTGGCAGTGGGGCCGAGCATCATAATGATTACTTTGATTTAGATGAGGATGCCTTAGCGTACAGCTTAGGAGCCACGGTGACGTTTGCACTTAATTTTTTAACGGAGTAAGGGAAATGAACAGTGAGCGATCAGGGGAAGTCGTTCACTGTGAAAAGTGGGAATGGCTGTCTAGGATGAGTGAGGGGGAGTGGGGGATTTAACAGTTAACGGATGTTGTTTAATCGATAGCGAAAATACAGCTCATGTCTGGGTTCAGTCGACAAAAGTGATTGGTGGCTTATAGGGGGAACAGCTGATATAACAGTGATTTCGCCAAAAGTTAACCTGTTTGTAAGCTGTCGTCTGAATGACTTTTTAGTAAGTCGCTAGTTGAATAGTATGTTATTAAATGATAAAGAATACTAAAATTTTTCTTTATTGTTAAAAGGTGTTATTTAATTAAAGCGAATAATTTAGCTCATGTCTGGATTCAGTCGACAAAAGTGAGTCATGGATTATAGGGGAATGTTTGATATAACAGTGATTTCTCCAAAATTTAACTTGTTTGTAAGCTGTCGTCTGACTGACTTTTTAATAAGTCGCTAGTTGAATAGCATGTTATTAAATGATAAGAGATGCTAGTTTCTTCTCAATAGTTAAACACTGTTGTTTAATTAAAGTGTAAAATATGGCTCATGTCTGGATTCAGTCGACATAAGTGATTGATGGATTATAGGGGGAATGTTTGATATAACAGTGATTCCGCCACAATTTAACCTGTTTGTAAGCTGTCGTCTGACTGACTTTTTAGTAAGTCACTAGTTGGATAGCATGTTATTAAATGATAAAAAATACTAGATTTTTTATCATTTTTAAAAGTTGTTATTTAATTAAAGTGTAAAATACAGCTCATGTCTGGTCTCAGTTGACATAGGCGATTAGTTGGTTGGACGAGAAATGTTGATGTATCAATGAATCGACTAACTAGGAAACTATTTATTCGCTGTCAACTGAAACACTTTTCTGTAAGTTACTAATCGATGATAGTGCTATCTTAACTTGATTAGCGATGAAGACAATAGAAGACTCGTGTTAGGTTATCTTAGTTGACCTAATACGAGCTATCTTGATATCTTTCTTAGCGTATTATTTCTGTTACATGTATCTTGGCTAGGTAGGTGAGGAGATGGTTCTCACTGACAGTGTGGCAAGATAAATTTAATGTACCTGATTCAAAAACGGTCAAGATGGTGCGTTGTGTTCATTCTGACATATTTATTAGTCAATGTAAAAGTGGCTAACTCACGCCTTTTGGTTAATAAAGTTGTTTTTTTTGAGATAAGAATTGTCAAGAAATCGCGTTATATCAAGTGTTACGAAGGTTTTTACTAAGGAGGAACGAGTTAAAAAAGCGTGAGTTAGGCAAGTGAGTCTTTTTATTGCCATCAATTAGACTAGGACGTAGATCAGATCCCTGTTGGAAAGGTGCAGCCAGTCAAAAAGGATTAATTACCAAAAAATCAAAACTAGAGGGGAGGTTACAGTGACTAGAATTTAATTTTATTTTCGATCCGTTTTGCGTTGGATTTTAGTGATTTAGTTCGTTCTCTAACAGCCAATCTCATCATATTTAGCGCCATAATAATTATTCATGACTCCTTTAATCAATTTAAAGCACATTGTTTGGGGTGAGTATGAATTATTGTTTGAAAAGGATGAAACAATGTTTGTTTATAAGCGGAAATATAAAGGTTCAGAATGGTTAGTAGTCGCAAACTTTACTGATAGTGCTCGTCAGTTTTCTATTCTAGAAACCCCTGAATTATCTAAACCGATCATTTCAAATTATAATGAGTCTAGCTACAATCTATCAGACCTAAGTTTAAAACCTTATGAAACATTTGTTGTAGAATTAAGCTAAAAAAGATTATGGGGTGTGTAGCAAAGTTTGAAAAATTGATAGACCATTCCAAATTTCAACTTCCAACCTAAGCAGTATTGAACGGACTCTCAATTTCTCCCCATGGGGGAAAAGTCGAAGAGGGGGAGCGGTAGGATTTCGACTCGTTTTGAAATTAAATGCTAGAAACGGTCATCCAATGATAACCTCTAATTGGGTTCTTTTTTAGCATACGTCTGAGTGACTTAGCCACGATTCACTAGCCTGTTTGCTGAAGCAATACAGGTGTTTTATTTCTGGAAATAGTTGGTATGCTCGCAGCAGTCGTTCAAAAATCCGAAGTCACATGGTATACCTTTTATCAATGTGGAGTTTGTTGGCAAACTTTTCAGGAACTACCAGATGAGCCTGTATATTAAAAAATAAATGAAGAAGCAGGTGACATCTTAGATGAAGATATCACCTGTTTTTTTATGTAATCAGTTACTTCATTTTGGAACAATAATCTCATTATCATTTACGTCTGATATGTCTGACGTTGTAAAAGTTTCTACTGGAAGGTGATAGGAATTTATTGGTAATGACTTATTATCATTATTGCTGTCCTTATTTTTATGTACTGAGCATGAAGTATAAGTAAAATAGAACAACTGATAATAACAAAATTACAGTTACTTTTTTATATTTTTTCAACTAATAGTACCTCCATTATCATAATACTTGAAGTTCTTTTTTACAAATCAAGACTTATTAGATAGTTTGTTATTTCTTTCTGTGTTTTACTGGATGAATTAACTATACTAAGAAATTCTCATTTTTGACATCGGAGCTAACACGATATCACATTTTTTAAATATAGAACATTACTTGAAAGTGGAGTGATTACTTTAAAGTTGATTAATATCAGAAAGATTAAAAATAGAACACTAATTGCTCTCTTTTTCAAACACTAAATCATATGTGCCAAACTTAGTGGGGATGACAGTGACAAAACGATATCCTTTTTTTGAATAGTTTTCGATGATTTCTCTGTGATCTTTAATTCCTCCGACGATATCTAATCCATTGGCATTAACAAATTCGTATTGATATTTTTGCATAATTAATTACCTCGCTTTCTAACAATATTATATCACCAAAAAATTATTAATACGTGGAAGATCAAAAAGTTGTGGATAGACAGTTTTCAGTGTGTTATCGTAATATCAATTTTATTTCCAGTAACAAGCGAGCTAATAATCGAAATTTCAATTATCTCATTAGTTTTATTAGTAGCAGAGTAGATATACTGCATACCATCTTTGCCATGTATTTCACTTTCCGAAAATTTTTCTTTTATTAAAAAAGTTTTATAATCTTCCACAGTGGAGGTCGGTATATTACTAAAATAAAAATAGGAATAATCATCCTTAATTCTTTTTTCTTCTAGATGAATCAATTTCATAATTCATATTTTATTTGAGAATAAACTTTCCCGATTTTAGTTATGTGATTTTTTTTAAGCGACTAATTTCAGTTTGAGAGATAATCTTTCTACCGCAAATC
>NZ_JCAQHY010000084.1:0-4607 GCF_059621045.1 Vagococcus sp. WN80Y | reverse complement strand
ATTTTTACCTAACACGTAAAACTGTCACGTATTAAAAACAGCTAAAATGTTATTTTAATTGGTATATCAACAATACTTTGTTGCATTTAACCTTGACATGTGGCCATTAAAATCTACTTCGCATAATATATCTTATGTCAACTAGATCTCGTTTTCATATAAAGTTATTAATATAATAATAAGAGGGCGCCACTCCCTCTAACTCCACACGTTCAAGTGAGCCATCGGTCATTTTTATCGTTCCCTTTTGAACTTTTTTTCAAAAAACGGTAGACAATTAATAGGGGGATATGCTAAGATTACTGTGTAATTAACAGACCTTGGTTACATAAGATATATTATATAAAGTAAAAAAACACGAGAATTAGACATTCTCGTGTTTTTTTACTTTATATTCTATTTCATAATTCAAATATTTATTTAATTTTCGCACTAACAAGTTTATTAAACTTTAATTTTTATAAGTAGTCATACACCAACAACTCAAAACTAACATAAACCTATTTTACACTAAATGAGCTCATAAGAATAGACCTATCCCTATAAAAATAGACGCTAACAATTTAGTTCCTCTTCTTGTAATCATTGTATCTCTTCTTTCCTGAAGACGAAAGAAGACTGCTTACAATTAGTCAAAACCACAAAATGCGCTTTATAGTCAAGCCTGTACTAATTCTTGCCTTCGCTATTCTTCAACAGAATTTTTTATCATTTGCTGTTTGATAGACTTTATCAACCAACCTCATTAAAATAGGATCTCCGTTTGACGATCCACATACGTCGCTCCCTTTATCACAGCGTATTTCTTTTGTCCTTTATGCTGAAACAATCCCATCGCCACCACTTTTTCCATAAATAAGCGTACCGTCTCAGCTCCTAGCGCTTCATTAGACCGCTGCACTAAAATAGTCGTTGGGTCTCCCGATTCTCCTCCCTTCTCTTTCTTGACTGATTGCGACTTGCCAACTAGGATCAGATCTGATCTATGCCCCAGTCTAGTTGAAATTTAATATAAGTACAACTCGCCTAACTCACCCTTTTGCCAACTAATTCTTTCAGCTTTTAGTGGCATAATATCGCTGGAACACTTGATATGACTCACATTATCAAACTATCATATCAAAAAGTAGATAACTTTATTCAGCAAAAAGCGTGAGTTAGGCCCTTTTACAAAAAAAGAAAACTATGTAAAGATAAGGGCACGTTATCATCTTGATATCTTTTCCTACTATTATCAGAAGGAGGGAAAAAATGACTAACCCACTCGTTTTTCGAGAACCTGGGAAGCTAGATTTATCTTGCCATATTGTAAGTGAGGCACACATTCTCACTTATCTAACAAGAGCTATTGAAGAGAAGGAGGTGATATTAACTGAGGAAGTATTTGCCATGATGAGCGGGAAAAATAGGAAGGGAAAAAGAAAAACAGTGCTGTTTTTTATGGATGGAACCATCAAAAAAACACCCCTAACTCCTTTTCAGATACACAAGCTATTTGGTATCAAAAAAGGAGTCGCTAATCAGTATATTCTTAGGCAAGTCTTGAATTTTCACCAAAATAAACACCCTAAGCATGCTGCCCTCGTCACACCTAGTACTACTTTTTCACGGTTTAATGCCAATGTTTGGGCGAATTTGAATCACGCTATCAGCTTTCACTGTGGCGTCAAACAAATAGATAACATCCAACGAAGCGTCATCACTTTTTCTTTTGGTGCAGTCTTAGAGGTTCAGATTGGCATTCGAAGTGTGCGACAAACCTTTCTAGTAGATGTCTTAGAGGCTTGGACGATCCAGCACAATCATCTTTTGGGCGCTCAACCTTTGACCAACGTAGTGGGTGTCACTAACCCAACTAATCCGTATATGATGACTAAAATCGCCAACATGAACAAGAAAATTGACCGTAACAACAAGAAAAAATCACAAAAAAAAGACCATCAGAAACGAATTCACACCGTCTTGATCCATCCTGAAGAATTTGCTTAATCCCTTCATATTTTTGCCAAGCTTCTTCCCATGATAAAAGACGGCTATCTTCAAAAAGCTGATATAGACAGCCTTCCTCGCTCTCAGCGAACGTTATTTAAACGAATACTTAAGTGGAAAGAAGGTGACAATCATGACAATACATCGCAAAAAACTAACTTTAGCTTTTAAAAATAGTCAGGGGCAGATTAGTACCTCTAGTGTGACACATTTTCTAGATAATCTTGACCCCCTCATTCTTTCGGAGCAGCTTAGTCGCATTCCTATGATGGACACTGAAAACAAACAGCTTGTGTCCCATAGATTGTGTCGCAGTCATTGTGTTAAAGCAGAGCGACGAGATACTACTAAAACCAAATTAATGACAACTGACAAGTAAGAAAATCATTCGCTAAGAAGATATCAAGATAGCTCATGTCAGGTCAACTGAGGCCAGACATGAGCCATATTTTCCACTTTAATTAAACAACAGCGTTTAATTATTGAGAAGAAACTAGCATCTCTTATCATTTAATAACACATTATTAAACTATTGACTTGCTAAAAAGTCATTCAGACGACAGCTAACAAACAGGGGGATAGTTGATAAATACACTGTTATATCAACTATTTCCCCTATAATTCATGAATCACTTATGTCAACTGAATCCAGACATAAGCTATAGTTTCCACTTTAATTAAACAACAGTGTTTAACTATTGAGAAGAAACTAGCATCTCTTACCATTTAATAACACATTATTAAACTAGAGACTTACTAAAAAGTCATTCAGACGACAGCTAACAAACAGGGGGATAGTTGATAAATACACTGTTATATCAACTATTTCCCCTATAATCCATTAATCACCTATGTCAACTGAATCCAGACATGAGCTATATTTTCCACTTTAATTAAATAACACCTTTTAAAAATAAAGAAAAGTCTAGTATTCTTTATCATTTAATAACATGCTATTCAACTAGCAACTTACTAAAAAATCGTTCAGTTGACAGCTAGCAAACAAGAGGATAGTTGATAAATACGCCGATATATCAACGATTTCCCCTATCGTTCATGAATCACTTATGTCAACTGAAGCTGGACATGAGTCATATTTTCTTATTTAATTAAACAACATCAGTTAACTGTTGAATATCCCCTACCCAGCTCATCCTAGACAGCCATTCATGATCAACTAACCTCTTGCCACCTCGAGCGACTTCCCCTGATCGCTCACGTTTCGTCTTCCCTTACTCCGTTAAAAAATTAAGCGCAAACTTCACCGTAGCACCTAAGCTATACGTCAAGGCATCCTCATCTAAATCAAAGTAATCATTATGATGCTCGGCCCCACTGCCAACCTCTGGGTTGCCAATCCCTACAAAGGCAAAGACACTTGGGGCGACTTTGGCGTAGTGAGAAAAAGACTCTGAGGCATACCACTGAATGCCTTCTACCAGCTTGTCTGGATACAAGTCGTTGACCCCGAGTCTGGCAATTTCTGCGAGTAAGGGATCGTTTAAGACGGGAATTGTGGCAAAGCGCATGTTGTCCAAGTAACGAATGGTACACTTATGAGCGGCGGCTGTTTTTTCTGCGACTTCCTTTAAGACGGCCATCGCTTTATGACCTTCTGCCACATCAAAATACCGTAAGCTTCCCCCAATATAAGCCGTATCAGGTATGACATTATTAGCACTCCCTGCATGGAATTGAGTTAAACCAAGGGTCACGGTCTTGCTGACATCCAATTGATTAGCCCACGCGCTTGTCAAGCCGCTTAGTACGTTGGCTGCGGCGAAAATAGGGTTGATGGATAAATCAGGACGGGAGCCATGACCAGAGCGACCAACCACTTCAAAATCAATCACCGCTGCCCCGGCCATTCGCGGACCACCATCCAAACAGATTTGACCCGTTGGCATAAAGGCGGTCAAATGGGTGCCATAAATTGCGTCAATGCCTAAGGGTTGAAGACTCTCAATCATGGCCTCAATCCCTGAGCCGATTTCTTCACCTTCTTCAAACAAGAAAATAATCCGGCCCGACAGTTCGTCTTTGATCTCAACTAATAAACGCATGGCAGCGAGTAAGACAGCCATATGCCCATCATGACCACACATATGAGAGACCCCCTCAACTTCCGAGAGCCACTTACGTGGCCCTTTTAGGTTAGTGGGCTGTTCTAAAATTGGCAGGGCATCAATGTCCGTTCGTAAGGCCACTGTTTTTCCTTCGCGCTTCGTGTCCAAGATGGCATAGAACCCAGTTTCTGGAACGTCAGTAATCGGTAGGCCTAATTTGGTGACTTCGGCTTTTAAAAAGGCGCTTGTTTGCCATTCATTGGATGAGACTTCTGGGTGCTGGTGTAAATAGCCACGGGTTTCGCGCATATAAGGATCGAGTTCGGCTATTTTTTTGGTTAAATCGTTAGTATTAATCATGGGAGAGCTCCTTTACTTTTTTAGCTAAGCGTTCAAGGGCAGCAGTTAAAACAGCGGTGGTACAAGCCAAGCTGATCCGTTGGAACTGTTGGCCTTCTTCACCGAATAAATTGCCGGGATCGAGAACTAAGTGACAATCGTGAACAAAGAAGTCAGTTAGCGCCTCGTCTGTCATACCAAGGGCTTGACAAT
>NZ_JCAQHY010000083.1:0-4543 GCF_059621045.1 Vagococcus sp. WN80Y | reverse complement strand
ACTTCTAAGCAACTAAACTTGCAAGCCATCATTCTTGGGGCCTTAGCCCTTAGAAATGAGGGACATCGAAGAGAGTTAAGGTATCGAAGTTTACGTAGTGCTCGGAGCAAAACGACTTTATGTCCCAGCTTCAGATAGAATTATTAAAGTTTGCTCGCATATTGAGAGATTTTTTCTAAAAAATGAGTTCTTTGCTCCTCTTTAGAATTTCGTAAAAATGGCATTGTCAATGTCTTTTTTGTTTTTATTCCACACATTTTTAGAATTTGTTTGTTTAATAATTTCCCATAGTCTTTTTGAAAGAATTTGACATATAAATTGGGTGTATCGTGAGTTGTGATAATGGTTGCGGTTTTATTGGGTAATAATCCGACTGGGACAAGGCCTTTGTATTCATAAGCAAAACCTTTAGCAAAAGCCCGATCAATATACCCTTTTAAAATAGCTGGCATGCTACTCCACCAAATTGGGTAGACAAAAATCATATGATTAGCCCAAATTAAATCGTCTCGATATTTTTTAGTTGTAGGATCAAATTGCATATTTCGTCTTTTGTTTTCTTCATCAAATTGAAGAATTGGATTGAATTTTTCTTGATATAAATCAAGGACTTTAATTTGATGATCGGCAGAGATATTATTTTTTAGAGAATTTAAAATAGCGTGATTATAGCTTTTTTCATTTGGATGTGCGTAAATAATGAGTATATTGATAGCAAAAACCTCCGATAAATGATTAAGATTAAATGGGGTGTGCGGTCATCAAAAGTTGATTAACTTTTTCTTTTATCCAATAAGTATAAAATTGATAATATACTTGAAAGAATAAAGATGACTGGGAACGTGAGGTAAGGCGCTGAAAAGGCTCTTACACTATAGTAGTAGGTGTTGATCAGTTTGATAAAAAATGAAATCGCGCTAAATAGATAATAGCCAGAGATGATAGGCACAATTAAAATAGGGCTTCTAAATTTAGTGAACTGTGATAAACAACAGAAGAACATAATTGCAGAAGTGATAACATTCATTTTTACATGTAAATCAATGTCAGTATAGCCTTGACCTTCTAAGGAATATAAGAAAGTGAAAGCCTGACTATAAAATGTCCCTCCGATAGTAAAGATGAGAAATAAAAGAATAATCGTATAGCCTTTTTTAGGATAAGTAAAGTCGAAAATAAAAAACACTCCTTTTCTAATTGTGTTATTAATACTAGCATTTTATATGTTACAAGTAAATAGAATGTCTAAGTTGCAGAGCTGGCAAATAAAGGATAAAAGAAGAGTGAAACATCGCATTGTGTTGTTTTAGTGAATGCTTATGGTTCATCAATTGCTCTAACTCATCTGGTCCTATAAACAAGTACAAAGTATTGCTATCATCTAACAAATACATAGACTTAACCTCCTTTTGAGATCGTTTATCATTTTAGCAATTGGTTTTCTAAAGGGATGGAACTTATTATTAGTAAGAAACTTAACGGTCATGTATAATGAACATAAAAAGGGGGGGATTAGATGTTTATTAAAGAGATAGGGTTATCAGAGGTACGTGATACCATCGCACGCGAAAAGCTGGTGTTTTTGTATATTGGTCAAACGAATTGTAGTGTTTGTCATAGCTTAAAGCCACAAATTGAACAGTTGCTTACATCATATACCGACGTTACGATGATTGAGTTAGATGCGCTAGAAGAACCAGAAGTAGCTGAGGCATTTAATATATTGACGGTCCCAGTTTTATTGTTATTTGTCGAAGGGCGAGAGTATTTGCGCCGTGCCAGGATAATTAATACGAGAGAATTTTCAATGGATTTTGAAAAAATTGTTTCAGGGTATCGCGAGATGGTTAAGTAGGAGTTGAGAAGATGCGGGCAGTTATTCATATTGATGAGTCAAAAAAATGGCCTACTGTTATCGGAAATATTCGAAATATGCTAAGAGAAAGTCGCAAGGTCGAGGTGATAATTGTTGCTAACGGGGAGGCAGTTGTTAGCTATCTCGATCAGCATTTGGTTAGTGAATTAGCACTCATAAAAGGGGGACTGGTAACGATTGAAGTGTGTCAAAATGCGTTAAATGCCCATGGTATTAAAGCTAATCTGTTACCAGAATGGGTCAGAATTGTTCCAGCAGGTGTGTTACGGTTAATTGAGTTGCAACAGATTGATGGCTATGCTTACCTTAAGCCGTAAAAAGAAGCCTACTTGAATGGACGCAATGTCCATCAAGTAGGCTTCTTTTTAAATGTTTAACACTTTATCTAGAAAGGCTTTTGTTCGCTCATGTTGGGGATTATCAAAAATATCGGTTGGTTTGCCTTCTTCAATAAATTTGCCGCCGTCAGTAAAAATGACGCGATCAGCAACTTCTTTGGCGAAGCCCATTTCATGAGTTACAATGACCATTGTCATCCCGTCTGTAGCAAGTTGCTTCATAACTTCTAAGACATCTCCAACCATTTCTGGATCAAGTGCTGAGGTTGGTTCATCGAATAACATAATATCAGGCTTCATGGCTAACGCTCTGGCGATGGCAACCCGCTGCTTTTGCCCACCAGATAACGAATCTGGGTAAGCGTCGCGTTTATCTGCTAAGCCGACTTTGGTTAAAAGTTCCATGGCTAAACGGCTGGCGTCATCCTGATTTAAGACTTTCAGGTCTGTTGGGGCTAAGATAATGTTTTCTAAGACTGTCAAGTGTGGGAATAAATTAAAGTGCTGAAAAACCATCCCAATGTTTTGTCGTACTAAGTTAATGTCAGTTTTTTTATCAGTAATATCAAAACCATCAACTACAATCGTTCCGCTAGTTGCCGCTTCTAATTGGTTCAAACAGCGTAGAAAGGTACTTTTACCTGAGCCAGATGGGCCAATTAAACAAACAACTTCGCCATCGTTTATTGTGGTACTTAGTTCGTTTAGAACCGTATTATCACCAAATTTTTTGGTTAGATTATCAACAAAGACTTTAGTTGCCATTACGAGACACCTTCTTTTCAATTTGTTTAGATAGTTTAGTTAAGGCTGTAATCACGACAAAATACATGATTGAAATGATTAGTAGAACCTTAAAGGCCTGTAAATTCCGAGCCATGATGATTTGTCCTGATCGAAGTAATTCTAAAATCCCAATAGCTGAAAGAATACTCGTATCTTTCAAAGTGATGACAAATTGATTGATAAATGAGGGAATCATAATTTTAAAAGCTTGAGGTAAAACGATTCGCACCATTGTCTTACTATAAGGCATTCCTAAACTACGGGCTGCCTCAGTTTGCCCAGCAGGAACAGCGTTAATCCCGCCACGAACAATTTCGGCAATGTAAGCACCGGCATTTAAACTCAGTGTGATGATTCCGGCCACGACTGGGTCCATTTTAATGCCAGCAAAATTTGAGATTCCAAGGTAAATAAAAAGTGCGAATACATAAAGTGGAATTCCTCGAATAATGTCTACATAGATACTCGCAATCCCACGCAAAATGCTTAGTTCTGACACACTCATCAAACCAAATATTATGCCAATGAAGCAAGCAATAACAAAGGAAGCGAAGGTAATTAGTAGGGTATAGCCGAGTCCTTTAAGTAACGATTGATAATTGTTTTTGATAATCCCCATGAAGGTCTGTTCATCTTTTTTTGACTCAGTTGGGGCTGAAATGTAGCTATCAAGAATTTTTTGGTACTCACCAGATTCTTTAAGCTCAGCTAGGCCTTTATTAAACATGTCCAAAAGTTCAGGATTGCGGTCTTTTTTGACGCCAAAGCCATAACTGCCGCCTTTTTCATAGTCACCGACTAATTTCAATGGTTGGCCTTGTTTGACGGCGTACCCGATAACTGGATAATCGTCAAAAATAGCGTCGACATTACCAGCGCTCAGGACACTGTACATTACGTCGGCAGTGTCATAAAGCTTAACTTTGTAGCCATATTTCTTTTTGTTTTTTTCAATAAATTCTGAGCTTTCAGTTCCGGTTTTTGCAGCAACAGTCTTACCTTTTAAGTCATCGTAGGATGCTATGTCAGTATTTTTTTCTGCAACGGCCATCTGAATGCCACTTTGAAAATAGGGGTCAGAAAAGTTAAAGCTTTTTTGACGTTCTTCGGTAATGGTCATACCAGCCATGACGCCATCCATTTGACCTGCCTCGACGGCTTGTACAGCTGAATTAAAGCCAACTGGTTTAATATCGAAGGTGACATTATTCAGTTCAGCAATCCGATTTAAAAGCTCCATATCGATTCCCACGTAATTTCCATCACTGTCAGAAAACTCAAAGGGGGCAAAGGTGATGTCTGTCCCGATGATGTAGGTATCTTTTTTCTCTGCTTGAGCAGTCGTTGTGCCAATAGCTAAGGCAAATAGAACCGTCACTGCCAGTATTGTGTGTCTCATAATTTTTCGTAAAGTCATTATTAATGTCTCCTCCTCGTATAATAAGGTTATCAGATTTATTCTGATAGTTCCTTTTCATCCCCATAAGGGGTATGATTATTTCGTACAGATAGAGGTCGTAGTATTCCTCCTTGAAGTTTTGTC
>NZ_JCAQHY010000082.1:0-3966 GCF_059621045.1 Vagococcus sp. WN80Y | reverse complement strand
TGAGCGCCCGGACTTGTCGGGTTGTCGATATAGGTGCCATTCGCAATTTCTCCGTTATGTTTGGGGGTTCCACCTGTGTTTGTCAGCGCATTAGACAGCTCACTCATCACGCGATAGCGAATATTGGTATACTTGGTTGTGAGTGACGTATTTTGAATGGAAAACGACACTAAATAGCTGACTTGATCAAAGGACCGAACAATATCGTTGGTTTCAGATGAATCATGGCCGGCAAGATCATCCGCATCAAAACTTGAGGTCCCCGTTTTAATCGGGATTCGAACATCCTTGATGACGATCGGTGACTCCCCTGCTTTGGTCTCCTTTGTTTGTTTGCTTGAAGAAGAGGCTTCCCCAACGTATTGCGGCTTTTTCAAGGAATCTTCTGCTGTATAAGCCTCTGCCTCCAGCTCTTTCAGTGTTTTTTTAGTTGTCATGGTCTCAACTGCTAAGACTTGATCATAGGTATCAGGAATATCCGACGATTGTTCTTCTTCTGGTAGAGGGCTTGCTTCCCCATCTGTTGAGGGGACTTCCCCCTCTTCTGTCTGCTTTTTAAACGTGAGGAGAGAGGCAACCACCTTGTCACTAAGAGGATCAATCAGCTCAATCTTGCTTTCAGCAGATGTCACCCGTTTGATCACAAAATGAAGCGGCTGATTTTTAAGTAACCGAAGATAACTACCGATCGGATTTCCCTGTTTATCTACCACGTGAAGAAGGTCCTCATTTAGACGTGAGGGATCACCCGAGTTAAGCGCCTTGATCTGTTCCTCCACATCAAATAGTGCCGTCGTCACCTCTGGTAAGCGGTCCGCTTCTCCGTTGCTATCTAGTGCTAACACTTGATACTCTTGACTAACAGGAAGCAACAGCCAACTGCTTTCGTTGGCTGTTACTTCCACTTGGACTTCCTCTGCTTCTGATGAAAGGGGCGCTGTAACAAGCTCCCCATCAACCTTCACCGTGAGCTTGGGCGATTGAATTTCTGTCGCCTTAAGAGACTCCTTCTGTAAGCCCCAAATGAGAGCTCCTACTAAAAGACAGATTCCGAAAAGAACGGCGACCAGTTGCTGCTTTTTTTTCTGGTTGTGCATACGTCTTCCCTTCCTTTCTTGCTGACTTTAAGCGTGACGACGTTTTTTATCGACTGAAATAGCGACTGTTCCAACTGTGATAGCGCCTAATGCTAAGACCACTAAGATAGTCGTGCCAGTGCCCCCTGTAAATGGTAAATCTGTTTTCGCTTTATCCACAACATTTAATTCAACGGTGGTATCTTCATGTGTTGTTAAGGTAACCACTACTTCTTGTGCTTCTTTGAGTAATTCATACCCGTCTGGTGCTTTGGTTTCCACTACCCAGTAGCTTTGTTTGATATCAGCCTTGGCAAAGGTTGGTTCATCTTTATCTTGTTTGCCATTTTTGTTAGTGTCTTCAAACCACGTTAACTTCAACCCATCAAATTGGGCACGGCCTGAGGCATCTGATGTCGCAATTAACCATTTAGTTCCTGCCGCAATCGCCTCTGCTTCTGTGGCATAGGACTGACCGTTCTCTGCTAGGAATTTCCCTGCCTCTGCGTCTGCTTTAGTCGCCGCAATGTGGAATTCCGCTCCTGCTAATGCGGCTTTAGTATCTTCCCCTGTTTTTTCAATGTCAAACCCACCTGCATAATACTCTGGATCTGTATTCGGATCAGTTGGCACGTCTACTGGTTTTAACCCTGGGGTTAGGAAAGCCACATCAAAATGGTTAATGATTGGACCATTGAAATCCATCGCCGTGTGAGTCGTATAAACCACTCGAATTTTTTTATCCTTATTGGTCGCTACTTTCTTCATACCTGCTTGTGTCAAATTCACCACAACGGCTTTTTCAGCGTCACTTGCGTCTGTAATCGGACTAGTCGCTTTATCTGTCCCATTGACCGTTACTTTATAATCTGTAGCTAAAACTAAATCCGTCCACTCGCCTGTTTCTGTTTTCACTTGAACCTTGACATTATCCAGCAATAACTTCGCATTTAGCGTATCGCTAATAGTAAAGTAATCCGCATAAATTTCATCGCCTTTTTTGACTGGTTTATCCGCAATTACCTTGCCATCTTTATCATACATCGGTGTGATTACCATATCCTGACTCGCCACTGTGTACAGACCTTCTGGTAAATTAGCCGTCGCCTCCCAGTTAAAGGTTTGGCCTGCTTTGATCGAGTGGCCTTTGCCTTCCTCAACTGTTTTGTCCGGCTCTAACAATGATTTCAAAATATTTTTAGGTTGAATTTCTACGTCATAAATTAATGAACTATGATCGTCACGTTTGGTTTGTGGCACATACACGAAGAACGGATCTGCCGGTTTACCGACACGGTCATCTTCCTGCTCTGTCACAAGATAAATACCGTCTGCTACTCGGCCTTTTCCTAAGTCAATTTTGGCACTACCATCTGCCGCAGTTGTGATAATTCCTGTTTCAGCCAAAATTTTATAATCAACATCCACTTTATTAACTAATGGATCTTTTAATGAGGCACCGCCAATGGCTTCCACTTTTTGAATCTTAAATTTAATGCCCGCTAACGGTGTTTTATCAACTGCTGTTGCCATCCCGTCTCCACGATCCCCTAATTCAGACGCATCTTTTACTTGATATTTCCAAATGGTAATAGAGCGATCAGACGTGTCATCCGCTACTGGGTTTGAGCTAATAGTTTGAGCGGCATGTGCCACTGGAACATCTAGAATCAACACTCCTCCAATACTTGCTAAAAAGGTGGTTGACACCACTAAACAACTCACTACTTTACTTTTATACGATTTCATTCCTTTTTTCCCTCTTTCATCCTAAATTTGCTTGTTTTACCCTGCTGACACGTTCCCCAGCCCCACCACCTTTCAGTTGGCTTGATGACTATCTACTAATCTCGGTTAATTTTTTTAACGTATTTATGAACAGTTCCCAAGGAGACCTCACAAATTTCCGCAATTTCTCTCATCGTCTTGCCTTGTTGTTCAAAGAGAAACACAATCTGATCAATGGTTCGATTATCTACTTTTGGACGACCTGTTATACGGCCTTGTTGCTTGGCTAGTTCTATGCTGGTTCGAATCAAATAACTTCGATGTCTTTCTTCCATTTCTAATACTTTTAAGACATCTGTGTAGAAATTAGTAGAAACCTCTGTATCCAATTTATCTTGTAGGCTAATCAGTCTAATATGCCGCTCATTTAATACATTAAGTAACTCTCTAAACCCCTTAGTATTCTTGGCAAAGACCCGTAAATCGTATACTAGTAACTGATCATCTTCGACAAGTTTTCCCAATAATCGATCTAGCTCATAATTAATCGTCACGTCTGTTTCTTCAATGAACACTTCTTGGCATTTATACGCTCGTAACATGTCTAATTGTTCCACCGTTGAGACCGGATAGTCTTTCCTAATATACGCGTATAGTGACATTGAGTTCACACATCCTTTCCTCTCTCATCACTCATTAAGCTTGATATAACGCGATTTAGAGTGTCTCATAAACTATAGTTAGTTATACTTGCAAGAAAAACGCAAAAAAACCCTCTTTCAAAAATACAAAATCCCTTTAAATTAGGATTTGTCATGAGAAAGAGAGTGAAGAAACAACTGTTATTTTAATGTGTCAAAAACTATAGTTTATTATAGACGTATAGAACTTGTCAAGAATTTTTTTCAATCTTTTTTTGAACGTCGGCTTAACCAACTTAAAGAGAAACGAGTCAATGGGACGCTCACTTTATTTTCTTACCTATTAATATCCCTCGTTAGTTGATCGTTTGTTAAGTCACCCACTAGCCTCTAAAATTTTAATGAAAAAGGAGAGAGTTTTTATGTCAATTATCGGTTATATGCGTGTTAGCACTCATCATCAAAAATTTGATTCTCAAGAACGAGCCCTTAAAGCCTATGGGGTTGACTATCTTTATAAA
>NZ_JCAQHY010000081.1:0-3953 GCF_059621045.1 Vagococcus sp. WN80Y | reverse complement strand
CTTAACTCGGCAAGAGGTTGCCAAGTGGGAAAAAAGCGAAAACGGTGCTGGTCCCTTTTTCGCCTCAATGTTAGACTTTTATCTATCGGCTTATGAGACTTACCATCCTTATTTGGCTGTGCCTTACATGACCCATTGGCAGTGGCGATTGGCTGTCATCCAGAGTATATTGAACAAGAAGTGGCGCTAGCGCTTAAAGTAGATCTAACCGATGAGTTTTTAGGACGAATCGTTGAAGATACGGATCGAATTGGGGACGAGCCGAATGTAAAGGTGGTTACATCAGTGACCAAGGTGACGTTTGAGATGGAGTTTTCTGCGGTGATGGAGAAAGTGTTAGTGGAAGAGTAATGCTGGATAAGTAGGGAGTCTTTTGGGGGGAGAGGAGCTCTGCGTAGTATTACGGTTAGCATGTTAAGGATGCTTCGATTGGTCTTTGTCTGTAAAAAGCAGATAAAGGGATTATCTCAAATGAAATGACTGTTATTAATTAGTTGCACTACACTTATCTAAGGTTGTCGATTACGTTATCTACTCTAATTTCTAAGATTCCTATTTTTTGGGGATTTATTAGAAATTAGAGTTTCTTTTTGTGGTAATTTTGCTGTTAAAAGGACAGGAAAACGAGCGAGCTCAGTGAGAATATAGGCAACTTCTTCGTATTTCAATTTAGTTGATCTGTAGTATGGTTTATAGTCCAAAATATTGAATGTAATTGTCGGGATCTTTTTAGATTAAACATTCGATGACGGTTTCAGATGTTAATTCCCAAAATCATATTTTGAATTGATAGTTTAAGATAAAAAACGAATGTTTTTTAATAGACTAAATGTAGGTTAAAATTTTTATTTTTGTTCTTTTTTTACGCTTATCGATCTTTTTTTTAAAAAAAGTCTATCATTATAAAGTTTATTATGATAAAATAATGATATTACGATTAGAAGAAAGGGAGAGGAATGTTAAAAAAAGTTATTGTTTTTGTTGTTTTATTAGTGATTTTGATTGGAATAGTTTTTTTTAATACAGCTACTTTTTCGTCAAATGATCGTAAAATAAAAAACGAAAGGAAAAAGGAGCCTGCGTGGTATTTAGAAGAGTTTGTTAGTATCGATAAACCAACTAAAGAGATAAAGGTTGGAATTGTTGATGGGAGTATTGAATCCGATCATCCTGAATTTGAAAATATGAATATTGTGTCAATGAACTTTGTCGATAAAACAGAAAAAATTGATATGGCACACGGTACATCTATTCTAGGTTGCATCGCAATACAGTATAATCATTTCCTAAAAGCTAATTCTTTTGATCAACCACTACACATATATAATGCTGTTGTTATGTCAAAAGGCATAGTTAAACAAGAAAAATTAGTTGAGGGATTGCAGTGGTGCATTGAAAATGATGTTGACATTATCAATGTCAGCTTAGATTTTAAGCTTGTCTCAGAAGAATTGAGAGCTACTATATCTCAGGCTGAAAGTAAAAACATACCTGTTCTTTTTGCGAATGGCAACGGAAATTATACTTCAACAAAAAAGGAAAGACTATTTAATGACAATGTTATGTATATTGGATCTACAACTGAAGATAAAAAAATTGCAAGTTATAATGATCCTTCTCCTGATTTTTATTTTCCAGGAGACAATATTTATACAACTTCTACTAAAAAGTCATACGAATTTCAATCTGGAAGTTCATATGCGACAGCAATTGCAACGGGAAAATTATTAGATATTTTACTTCAAGATGATAAAAAAAATTCAATAGATAATAGTTTTAAGTATTTCAATCAGATAAAAAAAGAAAGAAGGTTTTACAATGAAAAAAACAATTAGCATGTTACTGACAGCTGTTATCCTTACAGGAATTGCTACTCAAACAGCAGTAGCTACAACTTATGATCCTATAAGTAGTTTAGAAAATGAGATATTAAACACTTTAGAAGATCAGTCAAATGATAATATAACTATTGACGAAGTAGATTTTAATTTGGCTGATGATGAATTGATTGTTAATGCTACCGCCGAAAAAAAATCTGAATCAGTTGAAGTCGATATTACAGCTAATTTAAATATGGCAGAATCCGAGTCGGATTCAGTAGAAACATTTGAAATCACTGAAAAGACAGAAGGTGGAACAACTGAGCAATTTGGACTGTTTTTTGGAACCATGGAGGAAAAAGAGCGATTAGAAGTTGCATATCAAAATGAAGAAAAATTGGTGCAAGATATTATTAATGATAAATATTCTGAAGATGAGCTAGAACAATTAGTTCTACCGACAAGCGAAATATTTGAAAACGAAGACAATCATATAACTACTGAAGAAGAATTAGAGGCAACTCCAATATTATTAACTAATTTATCTACAAATGAAGTCACTGAAATAGCACCTGACGACGGCATTGCTTCCGCGTCATACGGTATTCCACTTGGACTTGAAATAGCAAAGCAGCTTGGAGGGTGGTTATTAAGAAATCTGATGGCAGTTATTGTTGGAGGTATACTTGGTGTTGCTGCATCTTATATAGCAAAAAATGCTAATACAAGAAAATACTATTCACACTACAGAGTGGTTAGAACTGGTAAGATTGGCTTAGTTAATATGGGAGGGTGTAATATTAATTCAGCTGTTGCAATGATAAAAGTGAGGGCAGATGTATGGTCAACAAATAGTAGTAAGGCCTATCAAGTAGCAAAATATGCAGGTGGAGGAAAACGGAACCCTATACTAGATCCAGCTCATGGCAGAGGTAATTTTCAACACTATCACACTTTTAATAGAGTTGGTGGACATTCATTTTTTGGTTATGCTAAATAAAAATTATGATGTGGGTGGAATACTATGAATGAATTTATTACTTACTCAGATATTACAAATGAACAGTATAAAAAACTACTATCTTTCTTCTTAACTGAATGTGATTCATTTGAATGTGTTATCAGACATGACATAAATTTTCACGAAGAGTCTTCTGATAATCAATATGATGACAGCGCGTACCAATTATTAGAGGATTGTTCTAAGTTTCTGAAGAATCATCATAAAAGCACGCAATGGGCAGCTGCTGAAACCTTTGAACGTGCTGCCGATATTTACACGTTTGATTTTAATAAGTTCAGTTTAGATATTTTATTGCAGCACACAACAAAAATTTCTGACTGGCAAGGACCAAAATTTCCAGAAGATTTGTCTCTATATGATGAAGACAAACCTGTGCTAAAAATTATCGGTCATGAAACTATGACTATAATTGAGACTTCAGATTTAAAGTTAGAAGAGTTAAAATTGGAAATCCCACATTTATAAAAAAAAGTTGTCTTTTGGTAACTTGCATCATTGTCAGCTATAGATAACGTATAGTTGTTATGGAAACAGTTTTGAATGATTCAAGTGTTACTTGATTTTATGTCAGAGAGTCTTGTAATGACCAATGAAATAGGAAGTGCCATGGTGACAATAAGTTTGAGAAAGTCGACCTAGTCAACTATATACGGAAAACTATCTTGGTGACTATCAGTTATTCTGATTTTCACCAAGATAGTTTTCTGTTGTCAGAGAGTTTTATTTCAGCCTTAGAAGTTAGCTATTTTTTATAAGTAAAGATAGTGGCACCAATTATTAGTGACAGCCCAATAAGTATAGGAATGAATCATAGATGATGAGTAAAATTAGCAAAGTGATAGGCTGACAACCTATCACTTTGCTAATTTTGAAGAGTTTAGTACAAATTGACACTCTGTTTTATTCAGTAGTCGTATTGTTAGAAAATTTCTACGGTAGACGATCCAAGGGGAAAGGTGGTTACATCAGCGACCACGGTGACGTTTGAGATACCGCGTTTGAAGTTACCGGTGACTCTTGCTAGCAGATATTGCTCATTATCGGGCGTTGATTTCGATAGGTCTTCGAGCAATTTTTGAGCTTTTGTTCCTTTTAGAATCATGATTTGT
>NZ_JCAQHY010000080.1:0-3775 GCF_059621045.1 Vagococcus sp. WN80Y | reverse complement strand
AGCTTGGCTTGTACCACCGCTGTCTTAACTGCCGCTCTTGAACGCCTAGCCAAAAAAGTAAAGGAGCTACCCCATGATTAATACTGACGATTTAACCAAAAAAATAGCCGAACTCGATCCTTATATGCGCGAAACCAGAGGCTATTTACATCAACACCCCGAAGTCTCATCCAATGAATGGCAGACTCGCGAATTTTTAAAAGCAGAAGTCACCAAATTAGGCTTACCAATCACTGACGTTCCAGAAACGGGCTTTTATGCCATCTTGGACACGAAGCGGGAAGGAAAAACAGTGGCCTTACGAACGGACATTGATGCCTTACCTATTTTGGAACAGCCCACTAATTTAAAAGGGCCACGGAAGTGGCTCTCTGAAGTGGAGGGCGTGTCTCACATGTGTGGCCATGATGGCCATATGGCGGTCTTACTCGCTGCCATGCGTTTATTAGTTGACCTTAAGGATGAGCTATCAGGACGGATTGTGTTCTTGTTTGAAGAAGGCGAAGAAATAGGTTCAGGGATTGTGGCTATGATTGAGAGTCTTCAACCCTTAGGGATTGATGCGATTTATGGCACCCATTTGACAGCCTTTATGCCAACGGGGCAGATTTGTCTCGATGGTGGCCCGCGAATGGCCGGGGCAGCGGTGATTGATTTTGAAGTGGTCGGTCGCTCTGGTCATGGCTCCCGTCCTGATTTATCCATCAACCCTATTTTCGCCGCTGCGAACATCTTGACTGGCTTGACGAGTGCGTGGGCCAATCAATTGGATGTCAGCAAGACCGTGACCCTTGGTTTAACCCAATTTCATGCCGGCAGTGCTAATAATGTCATTCCTGATACGGCTTATATTGGGGGAAGCTTACGGTACTTTGATGTGGCAGAAGGTCATAAAGCGATGGCTGTCTTAAAGGAAGTCGCAGAAAAAACAGCCGCCGCTCATAAGTGCACCATTCGTTATTTAGACAACATGCGCTTTGCCACGATTCCTGTTTTAAATGATCCCTTACTCGCAGAAATTGCGCGACATGGGGTCAATGATTTGTATCCAGACAAGCTAGTCGAGGGGATTCAGTGGTATGCCTCAGAGTCTTTTTCTCACTACGCCAAAGTCGCCCCAAGTGTCTTTGCCTTTGTAGGGATTGGCAACCCAGAGGTAGGGAGTGGGGCCGAGCATCATAATGATTACTTTGATTTAGATGAGGATGCCTTGGCGTATAGCTTAGGTGCTACGGTGAAGTTTGCGCTTAATTTTTTAACGGAGTAAGGGAAGACGAAACGTGAGCGATCAGGGGAAGTCGCTCGAGGTGGCAAGAGGTTAGTTGGTCTAACGCGAGCTATCTTTAAAGTTTAATGAGAGGAAGACTATTCTTACGATGAAAGCAGAAAGCATGTTATTAAATGAAAAAATCTCGATTGGTTCACGTCCGTAAAAGACGGACATCTAGTTGAGGCTTGACGTTCTATCTACTTATTGGGAAAGGCTGATTCTATTGGTTTCTCTGAGGATGGAAAGTAGATTAATTTGCTGTTTAAGCGACGTCCGTGTTTGACGGACAAGTTGCTTTTAGTCCGAGTTAATCTTGTTATTTAGCCTAATTTGGCACAATGCTTAGTTGAAAATGGTGTTGGTGTTATTCAATAGATTTTTTTCGATGGGTTCACATCCGTAAAAGGCGGACATCATATTGGGACTTGATGTCCTATCCATTTATTTAAAAAGGTTGATTCTATCGTTTTTACTGGTGCTTAATAGTTGATTATTTCTCTGTTTAAAGTATGTCCATGTTTGACGGACATGTTGGTTTTAGTTCGAGTTAATGTTGTTATTTAGTTTAATTTAGCATGAAGGTTAGTTGAAATTAGTGCTTGTGTTATTCAATAGATTTTTTTCGATGGGTCCACATCCGTAAAAGGTGGACATCATGTTGAGGCGTGATGCCTTATCTATTTATTGCGAAAGGCTGATTTTATCGGTTTCATTGGTACTGAAAAACAGACTATTTAGCTGTTTAAGCTATGTCCGTGTTTGACGGACATGTTACTTTCAGTTTGAATCAATCGTGTTATTCAGCCTAATTTAGCATGAAGGTTAGTTGAAAATTGGCCTTGTGTTATTAAATAGAAAACTCTCGATTGGTTCACATCCGTAAAATGCGGACATCACGTTGAGGACTGATGTCTTATCTATTTATTGCTTATTGCGAAAGGTTGATTTTATCGGTTTCATTGGTGTTGAAAAGTAGCTTATTTAGCTGTTTAAGCTATGTCCGTATTTGACGGACATGTGATCGTCTATGAATGAGTGAGCTGTTATTAATTTAATTAGCTTTAAAAAAGAAACAAGTAAACGTCCTTGTTTTGTCTGTTATTTAGCGTTTGATTCATTAGTAAGTCTATTCTGTCGAGTGAAAGAGAACGACTAGTGCATTAGTGATGCATGAGGTTTCCTCGTAATCAGAGAGCAGTAAGGTGTGGCTAGTAGCTGTATGAGTACTTTTGTCACTCGTATCGGTCTTTTTGACACGCTCGCCTGGATCAAATGCATGTTATCTATTAGTTATATCACAGTTGCTTAACAGCTGTCCATTTGGTAACAGGTCGTTTACGGAGCTAACTTACTCTAAAGTAGTTATTTTACCCGCTTTATTTAGTCGCAATCCTTTGTGAGGGGGGATTGTGATTAAATAGAGCCTCTTTTTGAGGTAATTTAACAAAAATAGGGTAAGTTAGCTCTCAAAAGGGGAGGAAGTAGATTGGATAGATAAGAAGCTGAGGACACTATAGGCAGCTCGTCCGGTTGATGAAAATGAAAGGGTGAGTTGATGGGGATTAGGGGATTCAACCGTTAACTTATGTTATTTAATGAATGAGGAAATCTGGCATCAGTTGACCTAACACGCCGAATGACTCAGGTTAATGAAGAAGAACCAAGAGGTGATTAAGCTGGATTGCTCACACTTACAGGACATCCATTTCTGGAATTTTAACCTCTAAGTCTAGTGTTAAAACAACTTGATCCATGTTATAATTTTGATACATAAATAGTGCTCCTTTCTGATTGGATTTTGTCACTTTAATCATATCAAGGACCGCTATTTTTGTGTACTCTAAAACGCAAAAAAAGTGGGATAAAAACAGATGAAAAAGCTGTTTTATAGTCGACACCAGACGCTACAACTGAGACGAAGTAAGCATTTAGGCTAGTCCTGGTGCGATTGCAATAGGGTAATTAGCTACGAGGTCCATCCAACCAGAAGCGATGACAGCTGAAATAATAGTGGATAGACCTGATTGGCTGGAATCCCAGAAACTATTTCAGTTTTAACTGTCGTGCCATTTTCGGTTAATTTAAACAAACGATTCATAAAACTCTCCTTTTCCAACTTAATCAATTTCATAATTCATATTTTATTTGAGAATAAACTTTCTCGATTTTAGTTATGTGATTTTTTTTTAAGCGACTAATTTCAGTTTGAGAGATAATCTTTCTACCGCAAATCTTACAGAATTATAAGCTAACTGGATAATACTCAAGTGGGGTTTTGCTGCTTTGCCGCCGTTATACCTGACAGACATTAATTGATAATATAATTTCAAATACCCATTTACTCGTTCAACCGAGCTTCTTAGTTTGTAAAGGTTTTTCCATTTGTTACTACCGCGAGCTGGAATTGAGTATTTTCTGATGTCTGTTTTTTGTTTAATTTTTATTACTTTCTGGCACATTCCTTTATTTTTTTACGGACATTGCTTACATTTGTCCTTTGGACAA
>NZ_JCAQHY010000079.1:0-3511 GCF_059621045.1 Vagococcus sp. WN80Y | reverse complement strand
CTCCTCTCTGATTGGGTTTTGTCACTTTAATCATATCAAGGAACGCTATTTTTGTGTACCCTAAAACGCAAAAAAGGTGGAATAAAAGCAGATTAATTATCTACTTATGTCCCAACCTCCTCTTTTTTATTTCAAAATAAATTTCCCCAATGCGTGTGACGTCACCCCCTCTTCAATGCTATAAATAATTTTGCCACGTAAAATCGTATGGGCAATTTTCGCCCCAATTTCACGACCAATGTATGGGCTAATTTGATTTTTGTATTCTAAATCTGTTGCCTGTAAAACATATGACGCTTGCGGTTTAATTAACACAAAGTCGGCATCTTTGCCGATACTGATACTGCCTTTCTCAACTAAATCATATCGCTTCGCTGGATTAGTTGCGATGATATTAGCAAAAGTCGTCAGCGGCATATTACGCTTTTGAACTCCTTCGTCAAAGAGAACGTCCACATTGTTTTGCACACCAGAAATCCCCCCCCAAGCTTCAAATGTATTGTCGGTATCTTTTAAATCAGGTGTACAAGGTGAATGATCAGACGTAACAAAATAAATTTCTTCTTTCATTACTTTTTCCCAAAGACCCTCTTGAGCTTTTTTATCACGAATCGGTGGCGAACATTTAACCACTGGTCCAATTGCATCTAGTTCATCCGTTTCAAAGTATAAATAATGCGTACAAGTTTCACACGTCACATCTATCCCTTCTTGGCGAGCTCGTGTAACTTCCTCAACCCCCTCTGGACAGGCCACATGACAAATATGAATTCGACATCCTGTTTCCTTTGCAAATAATATGGCCCGTTTAATCGGCTCAACCTCAGTAAAAACTGGGCGGGTTTCTACGTAATCTTTCAACGTTCGTTTACCACTCTTATAAGCAATCTCGCCTAAGCGATCTGTAATAGCCGCATTTTCTGCATGAATTGCTAAGACTTTTCCAGTTTTTGCCACTAATTTCATGCCGACATATAGGGAATAATCGTCAACATTCATAAAGTCTCCATCAATAGAACGATCTCCACAAGTCGCCATAAAGCATTTATATGCAGCTACCCCACCAGCATCAAGCTCTTCGATGCCATGTTTTTCCAAATTAAAGGGAACCAATCCACCAAAAGAAGCAACATCTACTGTCAATTTATCTTTTCCTGCTTGGTATTTTATTTCTAAGCTGTCTTTATCAACAGTCGCTGGAACTTGATTGAGTGGCATTTCCATAAAACTTGTTACACCACCTTTGGCACAGGCTTTTGTTCCTGTCACATAACCTTCCCATTGATCACGGTACCCACCACCAGGGTCAGTAATATGGACATGAGCGTCTACCATTCCCGGACTGACAATCAAGCCAGTAGCATCAATTGTTCGCTCAGCCTCACCTAAACCGCGACCTATCGCAGCTATTTTGCCATCTTTTACAGCAACATCCGTGTTCACTTCTCCGTTCTCTAAAATAACCAGCCCATTCTTGATAATTAACTCATAGTTCATTCCGTTTCCTCCTCAAGGATTTTTTGTTCGAGTAGGTAATACCTTATTTTTTGTTGCTTTTTAAAATTAGATAAATCGCTAATGATAAGCCCGCTCCAATTAACCACGACAAGCTTGAAATAATACTCAAGCTTGGGATGAATTGTCCTAGCATTGACACAATTAAAGCTATGATCGTTGCGACATATGCTTCTTTGTTAATGCCTTTATATTGATTTTGGCTATTATCAGCTGTTGGATCCATATAGAGTTGATCTAAATCAATTTTCTGTTTATGAATAAAGAAATACTGGGCAATCATCACACCAGCTACTGGTCCTAAAACCGCTCCAATCATATTCAAAAAGGCAAAGATACTCTCTTGATTTTCCATCAATTTCCATGGCATTATTAGAAAACTAATAATGGAAGCAATAATTACCCCTTTACGATAATTGATTTTTTTAGGGAATAACGCTGAAAGTTGATAAGCAGCGGGAATGATATTTCCAGTGGCATTTGTTGAAACGGTGGTCATTAATAAAACCACTACGGCTAATGTTGCAGCTGGCAAACTATCCCATTTATCCACAATATTTAACACATTCCACTCTTGTACACCATAATGAATAGAGCCGCCAATCAAAATAGCAACACTTGAAAAAGCAAAAATTAAGTAGCCAACTAAAAAGCTAGCCGTTTGTCCAATTGTTTGAGCCCGAGTTGATTGAGCATTTTGAGTGAAATCTGAAGCACTTGCTCCTGGAGCAGCCCAAACTGCTAATACCGAGTTAATAATCATCAAATAAACCAGTGGTCCAGCATGTTGTTGAACCATGTTCCCTGTTGGAGTAAAGGCTAATATCGGACCAATTCCTCCCCCTACTTTTACTGCCCAAATGGCCATGCCACCAAATACAACATAAATCAATGGGTTTAAAATAGCTGTAAACTTATTAAGAACTCCACCACCGCCAAAACCAATCCCGACATTGATCGCCCAAAAAATAGTAAAGGCAATAAGTCCCGGTAAATTAATACCAAAAAAATTAAAAGAACCACCCATCGTTAAAAAGTCTGGCCAAATCTTACCAATCAAGATCAATAAAGCTAGTGATCCTGTGTAATTTTGTAAGCCAAACCAAGCAATAGCAGCGACACATCCGCGCAAAAAGCCTGGTAACTTAGCACCAATATCGCCATAAGTTGACCGTAAATGCATAGCAAAAGGGATACCATAGCGAGATCCAGCCCTGCCGTTAAATACCATAAACGCGGCAACAGCCGATGAACTGACAACAATCGCTAGCATGACATTAATTGGCGATAGCCCTAAAAAGAGAAAACCGCCGACAGCTGTGTAGTTTGGAATATTATGGACGGAGCCCATCCACAAAGTAAAATAATTAGTTGCCCCCATGTTACGCTTTTCGGCTGTTTTTGGCAAAACATCCTCATTGTATCCTCGTTCTCTTAATCGTTCTACTTGTTCCGTCGTCACTTGAATATCAGTATCATGGTCACTTCTCTGGACAGTGTTACTGCTAATCGACATCACTCATCCTCCTTAATTTGATCTAGTTGCAACTATCTACAAATGGTTAGCGGGCTTGACTAACTAATCCCCACCCTCGACTACTGATACATACATCATACAATTTATGTAAAACGTTTTCATTGGTGAAATTTACAAAATTGAGATTTTTTTTGTGCACACCGCATAAACTGTTAAACTCTTTCTAATACACCTCACTTTATAAGCAATTAAAAAAAAGAGTTACAGCCAATACTTCAAACGATTAGCTAAAAGGAGATTATTTTCACAAAGATTAACAAGAAAACAAGAAACATTCTCATTAAAAAATTTCTTTTCTAAATAGAATGTTTCCCACTTTCTTAGATAATTTATTTACGCCTTCATGCCTAATTTTTCTGCATAAGCGGTAATAGCTTTTTCAAAACAAGATAATGGCGGACGAACTGTGCCTGCCCCTATTTGACCAATCCCAGCTTTTTTATGAGCAATCCCTGTATT
>NZ_JCAQHY010000078.1:0-3501 GCF_059621045.1 Vagococcus sp. WN80Y | reverse complement strand
AAGATTTGCGGTAGAAAGATTATCTCTCAAACTGAAATTAGTCGCTTAAAAAAAATCACATAAATAAAATTGGGTAAGCTTATTCTCAAATAAAATATTGATTATGAAATTGATTCAATTAAGTTATTTTTTAAATTTATCTGATTTATTCGCAGAAATAAGTGTGCCCATAGAAAGAACTAGCATCACACTCACAAAAAGGACAATGACTGCTCGAGTAGGAAAGAAGGCAAGAATAAGCAGTAAGAGGGAACTGATTAGAAGCACACTTCCTACTAGCTTCCCTAACGCCTCACCATTTAGCTTTTCTCTTTCTCCTTTTGAAAGAGTGTTGTAACCAGCCATTAACATTAACCATTTTCCCCGAATTAATTGAATGCCACACAGGGCAAAAATCAAAACTAAAGGCAAAAGAATAACCACAAGTAACCCATCCATAAATAAGCCCTCCTCCGTATCATGAACGATACTAACTGATAGTTGTCAAAATAAACGCTAAAAGGAGACCTGAAAAACACGCAAGGATGGCTGAGCCTATAAATAGCTGCCCAAGATAACTTTTTACATACCTCTCAACATAAGCAATATCAGGGGTTTCAGGAAGATAATAAACGGTCATCTTACTTCCGATTGGAAAGCGCTCCTGCATCAATTTATTAATGGACATCATGGAATTGCTTTTGATTACCAATTTTGCGGCTAATAGATCAACTGATGTATCCTTTACCGAACTAAAGGGAGTCGAAATAGTCGTTATCGAGGTATAGGCTAGCTTCTCCCGAAACGTGTTGTTATTGACTTCATATTCAACAATTGGCGCTCTGCTATTAGTGGACGAATAGTCCACGACAGTCCCTATCGTTTTGGCTGTAGCTAGGCTTGCTTTTTTTTCTCTCACATACCTCCTTAAACCGATAATAAAAAATATCACGGCGGCAATCTCAACTATAACAACAGGTATATACTGCATAATACTCTCCTTTTCTAACATGGGTTTGCTATTTCTATTACGCGATTAACTGGATCGTTGCCGATTGAAACAGACAGAATATCTGAGTGTCTGATCATTTGCGGAATTTCCCAAGTGAAAGCTAGCCTTCCTTGAAGCTCATAGCTAGAAGATGGGTCATCACTCAGATACCCATGAACAAATTCTTCGGCAGTATATCTATTGACTCCCTTTCCCTCAATAAGTTGCAAAAACCAGATCTCGGTTACTTTATCCGTTATTTTTTTACCATTCTTTAGTTCAACTGTAATTGTTTGCATATAAATCTCCTCTAACTTAATACCTTAACGTGATAAACAAAAATAACCCTATCTGAAGAAGCAGACAGAACAATGAAACCAGAAAATAGACTAATTCTTTGTGTTTAAACTTCCCAATCGTACTAAATAGGGCAACTAATGCCGGCATGATTAGCACAGCCACATACTTAGGGAGATAATAATTAACCGTACCATTACTAGACCACTGCATCGGAACATTACTTGGTAAAAAAGGTAAGAAAATAAGCGCAATTATAATGGCACAAACTACCATCAGATAACTTGTTCTTTTGTGATAATTTACAATAAATTGTCCTGTACTAAAAAGTGTTGTTTTCATTATACGACTCCTTGCTTTTCCTTAATGAGATTATTATACCACCAAGAATACTTAATAACAGTAAACCAACTACGGATTTTTTTACTTGTTTCCACAAAAAAACTAGCTATCATATCAGCTAGTCTGAGTAGAGTACTCATTTTTCAAATGAGACATATTTTTTCGGTAACCCAAAATTCGAACCACACAATATGAAAGTAACGCCAGTCCGATAATAATCATTAAAATAGTTGTTGCTAAAGGGCCAAATTTATCAAAAAACCACCCAAGTATCTTCGGGACACTGTAGCTCTCATAGAAGTACTTTTCTCTATTCATCTCCAAAATATTTTGAATGGCGTAAACTATTATTGCAACACCAGGTAAACCAAAATAAAAGGAATCTATTAATTGCTTTCTAAATTGTCCTTTTTTCTGTTTGAACTCTTCTTCTGTCATTATTTTCCTCCCAAAAATTAAATGAACCTATATTGTATCATGCGTCCACGAAAAGGCAAATGCCCTTAAGAAGAACGTTCTTGCAGGTAGCATGTTAGAGTCAATAATTTCATTTTAAAAAGTTGTTTTTACTTAAAATTGACGAAAGCCAATTTATGGACGATAATTAATAATAACAATAATAGTTGGAGGGATTTTTATGGCTAACAATGGGAAACACTCTAATATTTTAGTTGGAGTAGATGATTCAGAAAACGCAACGATCGCTTTTATAGAAGCGGTTCATATTGCGAAAAGAAACGACGCTACCTTGTATATCGCTTACGTGATTAACAATGTCATGGGGTATTTGACCGACAGTGCTCTCTCCTCTCTAAAAGAAGAGGCTGAGGAATTGTGCTTAACTTACAAAAAACAAGCTGAGGATCTTGGCCATCATAAAATAGAAATTGTCAGTGATGTCGGTTCACCTAAGCATCTGATTGCTAAAGAATATCCTGATGCTTATGACATTGATTTGCTAGTTCTTGGCGCTACTGGGAAACATCGATTAGAAACTTCTGTTATTGGTTCTCTGCCACAATACGCAACGATTCACACTGATTGCGATGTATTAATTGTCAAACCTTAGATTGATTATCTTTTTCCAAGTTCATTCTATACCGCTGTATAATTTGTGGAGTGAATGGAAAAAATCCACTCAGATCATAAATTATACAGCACAAAAAATAGCTCCATACCACACTGGTATGGTTTTTTTTATTTTTTGCTAATATCATTTTCATCTAGCAATCGCTTCATCTATTGATAAAAAATACTTTAACCCAGTGACGTATAAAAATCTAAATAAAGGTGCGTGCTCCAACTGATTAAGATAATCCGTTCTTGCTTCAATCTTTTTAAAATAGGGCTAATCTCGTTCGCAGTTTGACCAAAAACCTGTACGCTAGTCACAATAACCGTGTCCCCTGGCCTAATTTGCTCAAGCAATCGGGATAACTCCACTCGTTGAATGGCCCCTGCTTTCTCAATAAACATGACTTCGCATCCATAATCCCCCACTATTTTTAGCTGATCCGTCGTCGGCAAAGGAAACTGTTGCTTGACATAGCCATATATCGTCATTCCGATTTCTCCAGCTCTCGCGTATACTTATGCACCGTTCCTAGAGACACCCCACACAGCTCGGCTATCTCACGCAATGGTTTACGGTGTTCAACAAACAACCTCCGTATTTGCTCAATGATCCTGACATCAATAGTCGGGCGTCCCCCTTGTCGACCTGATTCTTTCGCATACGTCAAGCCAATCTGAGTTCGGTGACGGATAATCGCTTTCTCTTGTTGAGCCAATTGACTGAGACATGCGAGGTAAGCGGTATCTGAGTCGCCATTCTTTTCAATAAAACGGATCGTACAGGGGTGGGTTTCCAAGGTCTTAACGACTGCCTCATA
>NZ_JCAQHY010000077.1:0-2918 GCF_059621045.1 Vagococcus sp. WN80Y | reverse complement strand
GCTTGTTTCACGTTTTGGATGCCTTCTGTGTTAACTTTTAAATCAAATTTGATCAAGCTATAGCTATTATCAGCTGCTTCCATCAATTTCACGCTGTCTAACAATTGAGCTGTTTGCGAACCTGGTAAAACTTTTCCAACATAATAGAAATACCCATCGCCTTTATTAAAGAACCAGTTATCAGCTGTTGGCGTTGCTGTTACCTTATCAAAGAATAAGTGAATGTTATCATCTGCAAAGGCTTTGTAAGTGGTTGTGTCTACTGTTGGCAACTTGTCATACAACGCGCCTGTCGCTGCCCAATCTTTTGTCGTCGTGACATAAGTCGCATCGACTAAACTGATACGAGCAGGATCTTTTAAGGTTAACTTGCCATCTTTGTCACGTGCCACATTACCAGAGGTATTTCCGATGTAGCCTTTTGCTTTTTTACCATCTGCTGCTTCCCACTGAGCCGCATACGTATACTCTGCTGGGGTTGGATCACCTGCTGGGGTCGTACCTGCTTCTTTAGTTTTCTTCTCATATAACTTGAAACTGTACTCTGTTCCGTCAATCGTAATCTTATCAACTGCGGCCGTTAAATTGGCTGTCACATCGGTAAAACCTAAGCCCACATAATTAGCTGATGATGGCATTGCATAGGGCGCCGCTGGCGCTGCTGCTAATTTAGTTCCTTTATTAGGTCCTGATGCCCAGACATAGTCTGTGCCATTGTAATAAATTTCATTACTATCTTTCAATTTTTTGAATACTTCATCAAATTTCACACGGATCAACGCATCGTATTCAGAAACGTTGGCTACTGCCACATCCTTGTTGACCTCCTCCCCTGGTGTCCAATCTTTTTCTGGGGTAAAGGTCTCGACGATTTGTACGTCATTCCCGGCAATTTGCCCTTCAAATTTATTGGTCACATCATCTTTACTTGTAAACCAAGCAAACGTTCCAGCCGCTAACGCAATAAGCGCTAACCCACTGGCTACTACTAAAAGCTTTTTCTTCTTGCTCTTCATTGTCTTTCCTCCTATGGAATTGATTTATATATATCACTGTTTTCTTACTAAGAAAACAGATAATATCGCACTGTGCTTCACTCTTGTTTAACTAAAAAAATACATCCGAATCACCCAAATAAAGCCAAAGAGTGACACAAAAAAGATGACTGAAATCACAAAGTTCTCTCGAACAAACTTCAAAATAGAGCCGATTTTCGGAAGGACAATCAGTTTTTTTCCCACGACTTGCTTGGAACTAATGGGGATATCTTCCGTGTTATTGGCGTCCCCTTTAGTGATATAGTAGGTCCCTTTAGTTCCTTCTAACTCTGGTAACTTTTCTACCACCCTATGGGTTAAGAAAGCCTTACTTTCCATCGTTGGTCGGTAAGTAATCACATCGCCAATCTCTGCTTGATCCCCTGGGATGTCTTTGACAATAATCACATCGCCAGCGTAAAAACCGCCCTTTGGTGGCTTGTCTCCTCGTGGCACCATGGAATTCGTCAAGACATTGAATACTCGATAACCAAAAATTGATTTATTTTGATTACTACTTGCCGCAAAGACCACCGAACTGCCAATCAAACTTAAAGTAACCACATAAAATAATAAGTTAAGACTTAGGCGTATCGCCTGCTTCCCCATAGTAGGTGGGGCAGGTGTCACGACTTTCGGTTGCCTAGAAGAGACGGATCGTGACCTTTTGCGCTCTCCTTCTCTCGAACGGTAACTTGATGAGGACCGACTTGACTGTGAAGAATGGGAGCGCCTTTTTTTACGATAAGAAGGGATAAACTCATTGCTCATGTCGTCACGTCTTCTTTGTTTCACTCTCCTTGACATCGTCGCCCTCCTTTCCTCACACGTTTTTTACTGTTGATTCTTTTGTTTCACATATTTATGGACCGTTCCCAAGGAGACCTCGCAGATTTCCGCAATTTCTCTCATCGTCTTGCCTTGTTGTTCAAAGAGAAAGACAATCTGATCAATCGTTCGATTATCTACTTTCGGGCGACCTGTTATACGACCTTGTTGCTTGGCCAGTTCTATACTAGTTCGAATCAAATAACTTCGATGTCTTTCTTCCATTTCTAACACCTTTAAGACATCCGTATAAAAATTAGGCGACAGCTCTGTATCTAGTTTATCTTGTAAGCTGATTAATCGAATATGCCGCTCGCTTAAGCCATTAAGTAACTCTCTAAAGCCCTTAGTATTCTTAGCAAATGCTCGTAAATCGTAAACTAATAATTGGTCGTCCTCGACAAGTTTTCCCAATAGCCGATCTAGCTCACAATTAATCGTCACGTCTGTTTCTTCAATAAACACTTCTTGGCATTTATACGCTCGTAACATGTCTAATTGTTCCACCGTTGAGACAGGATAGTCTTTCCTAATATACGCATATAATGACATTGAGTTCACACATCCTTTCCTCTCTCATCACTCATTAAGCTTGATATAACGCAATTTAGAGTGTCTCATAAACTATAGTTAGTTATACTTGCAAGAAAAACGCAAAAAAACCCTCTTTCAAAAATACAAAATCCCTTTAAATTAGGATTTTCTATAAGAAAGAGCGTAAGAAAACAACTGTTATTTTAATGTGTCAAAAACTATAGTTTATTATAGACCTATAGACCTTGTCAAGAATTTTTTTTAATCTTTTTTTGAACATCCACTTCTCTTCACAAAAGTGGAGCAAGCCAAAGAGGGCAAACGTTCCATTTTCTTACCTATTAATATCCCTCTTTATTTGATCTTTTATCGAATCACCCACTAGCCTCTAAAATTTTACTGAAAAAGGAGAGAGTTTTTATGTCAATTATCGGTTATATGCGTGTTAGCACTCATCATCAAAAATTTGATTCTCAAGAACGAGCCCTTAAAGCCTATGGGGTTGACTATCTTTATAAA
>NZ_JCAQHY010000015.1:0-558 GCF_059621045.1 Vagococcus sp. WN80Y | reverse complement strand
TAACTCTTACAATTTTGCAATCATTTATTGCTAGTCATTAGAGGGTGAGACAAAACTTTCTTAAAACAGAAAAATATCTTGGTGACAATCAGAATAACTGATAATCGCCAAGATATTTTGTGTGCATTGAGTAGATTAGGCCAATTTATGGTTAATTTTTTCAGATTTATTGCCATTAAAGCAAATCCTATTTCATTGGTCACCTTCTGGTGCCCTCTAACATGAAATCGAGTGAAACCTAAATTAGCCTTCAAATTTCCGAAAACTGGTTCCACATCAACTTTACGTTGTTTGTAGATTTCTTTCGTTTTCTCACTTGAAAGCTTGTCTTTAGTATAATGTTTGAAATACTCCCATGTTGGATTAAGATGAATTTGCCGTTTACGATTACTTTTCGCTCTTGTACAAAGTGACCGCAGGGCACACTCACGGCAGTCCTCACATTCATAAACTTTAAAATTGCGCTCGAATCCATACATGTCTTTGCGCTTACTATACCGTTTGAATGAAACTGGGCGCTTAGATGGACATATGTATAAGTCTTCTGTTTCAAGATAA
>NZ_JCAQHY010000076.1:0-2871 GCF_059621045.1 Vagococcus sp. WN80Y | reverse complement strand
GTGTCTTCTTTCATCTGTAGATACCCGTAAAGTGCGAAGAGAATCACCCCAATCATGGTCACTAATAAGACCACAAAAAGTGTTCGGGTCAGCATCAATAAACGAGTTAATTGACGTTTCGCTCGTGCTGAAATCTCCGGAACGGTTGCGTTTGATTTTGTTAATAACACTCGGTAAATGCCCCATAATAAGCCAAAGATCACCAGACAAATAGCCAAGGTTAGTAGAACAATCGTTTGATAGCTCCACAGATTGCGTTTTGCCACTTTTTTTGCGACCGCCTTTTCATAAGGAATCCGGTAGCCATTGACCAGTAAGCGATACGTGTTAATGCCAGGTGGGGTACAGGTTAATAAGGTCACCATGTCCTTGCCCGGCTCAATCTTCACTTTTTCCACGTCACTCGGTAAGACTTCTTCAAAGGAGCGAATTTCATAGGCCAGACGCTTGCCAAGAATGTTGACGAAAAACACGTCGCCTTCTTTTAGGTTGCGGATATCCGTAAACAGGACCTGATTTTGAACACCACTATGCCCTGTGATGACGGAACGCGTATTTTTGCCACCAATCGGAATCGAGGACGGTTCAAAGTGGCCTAAGCCTTTATCTAAGGTTTTGTAAGAGGTCCCGTGGTAGAAAGGCAGGGCCTCAATGTCAATTCCCGGAATATCAAGGGTTCCCATCACGCCGCCTTTATCCATAACTGCTTGATATAAAACCTCTTCCCCCAATCTGCCTTGTTGGCGATTGAAGACAAACTCATTATATGCCGTCGCCAGTTTGGCTTGTTGGCTGAGTTCTTTTTTACTCAGGGCCTTCATCTTGTTGTCATAACGACTGACCGCCTCACTTCGCTCTCGATTAGCAAGCACATTGCCAATGATTGGATACAAGAGAATCAGAATCCCCCCGATAATCATGACAAAAGCAAAATAACGGAGAAAACGGCTCTGGCGTTGTGGCTTTTTAGTTCTTTTTTTAGGAGACGAGTGCGTGTTTCTTCGTCTTTTTTTCTTTCTTCCCGTCTCTATGTCCATTTGTGTCCCCTTTTTCTTCGATAATTGCGTCTTGGTTAGATTGATAGCCGACAGTCAACTAGTGACGGTCGGCTAAGTAGCTATCCTCATTATTGGCGTTGCTTAGACACTCTCATTCCAAGTAATCCCATCACCGTAATAAGCCCTAGCATCCAAAACATTTGCGTGGCTCGTCCGATGGACCCACTGGTTTGCGGGAGCTTTTTCGGCGGAGTGTTAGGGGCTGGCTTTGGTGTTACCACACTTGATTTTGGGTAGAGATAAACTTGCGTTAAACGCTCCGCCCCATGACTCATTGGCAGCTGAACCAAAATCGGCTGCATCGGTGTTTTTAGAGTCTCATTGGCCCGTTCTTCTACTTGATAAGTCCCTGCCGTTAAGCCATTAATCTCGGCATTCCCTTGATTATTTGTCACAAGAGACATCGTAAACGCCTCATCCCCCACTATCGGTTGATATGAGCTAACATCTCCCACTGGTAACGAGGGCTCTTTTAACTGAACCTTCGTTAACTGATACGTCACATTGGCCAAGGGTTGTAAGTGGTTCCCCTCTTTATCGGTAACCTTGTCTAACTTTCGACCATCCTGAGGGAGTTCTTGATTGAGGGTCGTCCCTTCTTCTAAGCGATACTTAACGATGTGAATCCCGTAAGTTTCTTCTTCGACTGCCTCACTCACGTTCCCACTAGCCAGACAGCCTATCAATAAAAGAAGGCTCACTCCCCACTTAGTTAATCGGGTCATGCAGATCGCCTCCTTCTTCGTTTGGTTGGCTTCTGCGGTCGTGATCGTACTAACATCACGATAACGCCAATACTTAACAGACTAGCGGCTCCCGCAAGTAAGAGCTGAATCATCGTCGCACTACCAGTAAAGGGTAAGACCGTTTCCTCTGCGTCATCTTGGTACAAGTGAATCACTTGATTTCCTTCGGTTATCTTAACGGGAATCGGCACCTTCACCAATTCAAATCCATCAGGCGATTTCGTCTCAATTAGCACATACTCCCCTGGAAATAAATCAGTCGCAAAGACAATTAAGCCTTTCTCATTCGTGACCCCACTGTTAATTTTGGTTGTCATGTCCTTGGTATAGACATCAAACTCCGCTCCAACCAGTGGCTTCCCAGTGGCTTTTTCCGCGTCACTCAACTTGCCATCGCCATTACTATCCTTGGCACTCCCGGCTGCATATTTAAACAACTGAACCGTCCCTGTGTGAATCAATCCAAGGTTGACATTTCTGACATAATGAGTTGGATTTACCACGCCTGTGGCAGTGTTGAGTTCGCTCAGAATAGGCTGTTTATAAGCAGGAGTTCGATAAGGCGTTGTTTGACTGGCTTTAGAATTTTTCGTTGGATCCGTTCCAACTGCCGCCTTGGTGACTAATACTTTTTTCTTGGTCACTAAGTCGCCAATGACAAACTCCGCCACATAGTTACCCTCTGGTAGATTGGAGAAGGTGTACGTGCCATTCGCATCTGTCTTAATCAATGAGTTTCCAGAGGCATCAACAAATTTGGCACCCGTTAAACTTTGTGTGATCAATTTATCTTTGTAAGTCTTATCTTCCAAACTAGTTCGGTACAGCTTCACTGGAATGTCTTTGGCAAAGGGCTCGGCCTTACCAGCCGCTTTCAAGCCAATCAAGCCATCTTGATTATCATCATACCAAGCCACGCCCGTTAAATCACGGCCATAAACGCGCGTAATCGCGGTTTGTGAGTGGACGGGAAGGTTTAAATCTGAGTTCATGGATGAGTTATTAACCAACACATCGCCTGCTTTTTGGCCTGTTGGTTTTAAGGTCACCGTTAATTCAATGCTTTT
>NZ_JCAQHY010000075.1:0-2851 GCF_059621045.1 Vagococcus sp. WN80Y | reverse complement strand
ATGGAAGTATTAACTATTTAACGCCCCAAGAAATGGAGGACCGTGCTAAACAAGTAGCTTAGATCTTTCACCCCTACCATTTTTTTGCGAAAAAGTCATGAGTATCATTCGTCATCGCTACCCATAGCGGTCAAGCGATTTGGGCTTGAGGGGGATGGGAAACGATGGCACACTCTCAAAGTGACATTTTTCAAAAAAGTCTCCCAAAAAGTGTCCAAGATATTGACTTAGATCCATACCTTTTATAAATCAGCAACTTGTTTATCCAACTTTATTATTTCTTTATAGACCTCATAGGCTTCTGTCATCTCCTTAAGAGCATTTTTTTCTTCAATCGATAATTCTTTTGCTACAGACGTCTTTTCCCCATGAAATCTAAAACTCACTTGACTAGCATTGATCATATCTTCAATAAGCATCTGTTCATCTTCACCGATTAAAATATCAATCCATTCGATAGTGTCATTTGCTTTATCTTGCTCAAGATGGGACATAGGTAAAATATACTTATGATTAGTTGTTGATACGGTGATATTTTTCAAATTTAACTTTTCTTTACCTATATAAGAAATACGCCAATGATAGTTTAACTTTACTTCACCAATACTTTGTCGATCATTTGTTACAATATAAGGAAAAATCTGAATTATGTTAAATGTGTTCGTTAAAAAATTAGACCTGTGTTGCCTATTAAATTCACTTTCAGTTGTTACATAATCACTAGGCAGATTATTTAACAAATCGGCCAAATGATTGTAAGCCTCTGTTTGTTTCTTTTTTAATAATTCAGGTGTTAGCTCTGTTTTTTCACTACTTTCACTTGTTTTTTCATCTTTAAACAATTTTTTTAAACCCGTCTCTACAAAATTAGACGCACTTTTACTAATGGGTTGCTTATAAAACAAATTCATTGCTAACATCGTAGTTAACAAACTAAGAATAATTAAACTACTAGACAGTTGTTTTTTTCTTGCTTTCTTATTTATAAATTGACTACTTTTAACCACACTCAAACTCGCTAAGATAAGCAATAATACGCTTGTAATACTAGCAGCTTTTATGTTATACCAAATAGAAAGCAATACAAAACATACATTATAAACCAGTAATAGCTTTACCCAAAAGAAATTTTTGTTATGTCTCACCAGTTTCTCTCCCTACTCTACCACTTCGATCATTTAACATATAAAAATGAACTAGAAAGTAACAGGTTACTTCTTAGTACTATCAGTATATACAAGAATAGCTTACTGGTCGATTCTTTTTTATTAACTGACTTAAACTATGATCAGAAAATGGCTTAAATTTAGTATTTTATACAGAACAAAAAAATGATTTTGGTAATTAATAATCAGAGGCTATTCACGATGACTACATTTAACATTCTCGTCTGCAAACCATACTACGGATTCTCTAAAATATAAGTCGAATGAATGAATAATCTGCCTATGTTTTATTTACTCAACCTACTTGCTTATCTGCCCTTTCGGGGACTAAATTACCACAAAAAGAACCTCTAATTTTTAACAAATCCCCAAGGTATAGGGATGTTAAAAATTAGAATAAGTAAAGTAGTAATATTATGGGCTAGTTAGCCTCAAAATGGCCTGTTAGCAAATCGACAGCCTTAGATAAGTGTGATATAACTAATGAATAGCCTCTCTTTCGTTAAAATTAAACGTACTTGATCTTTAATAACAGCAATTTCATTTGAGGTAATCCCTTTGTACGGATTTTACGGACATTATTAATATAACTGAAAAACCGTCTTACACTCATTTAAAACCTGCTTCTGTAGCAAGGTTTCAAGTCTTTTTTCACCCTTTGACATTACAAAGTCTTACTCACGAATGTCCGCCTTATACGGACATGATTCAATCGAAAATTTCTTTTAACACAACAGTAGCTTTTCAATTGTTTAAGCTTGATGCTAAACATTCATTAATAACAGTTATTCCATTAAAAATAATCCCTGTGTCCGTAATTCACGGACATTTATAATATAACTGAAAACACTTTTAACAGTCATTTAAAAATCGCTATGCAGAAACACTTTAAGTCTTTTCCCCACCCTTTGACATTACAAAGACATACTCATTAATGTCCGCCTTATACGGACATAATTCAATCGAAAATTTTATTTAACATAACATTGGCCTTTCAATTGTTTAAACTTAATACTAAACATTTATTAATAACAGTTATTTCATTAAAAATAATCCCTGCGTCCGTAATTCACGGACATCCTTAATATAAGAGAAAGAACTTCTAATAGTCATTAAAAAACTAATGATATCAATGATTTAAGACTATTTTTCACCCGTTTACATCACAAACACACACCACTCCCTGTCCGCTTTTTACGGACAGAGATCAATCGAAAAATTATGTTAATATAACATCAATGTTCATTCTTATAAGCTATTTCCAAATTACTAATAACCGTGACAGTAAGCAGAGAATCTCTTCCTCGAAAGACTCTCTGCTTATACAGCATTACTCTTCTACTAACACTTTTCCCATTACCTCAAAAAACTCCATCTCAAACGTCACCGTGGTCACTGACGTAACCACCTTTACATTCGGCTCGTCCCCAATTCGAGCCGTATCTTCAGCGATTCGTCCTAAGAACTCATCGGTCAGATCCACTTTAAGTGCTAGCGCCACTTCTTGTTCAATATACTCTGGATGACAGCCAATCGCCACTGCCAATGGGTCATGTAAGGCACAGCCAGCCAAATAAGGATGGTAAGTCTCATAAGCCGATAGATAAAAGTCTAACATTGAGGCGAAAAAGGGACCAGCACCGTTTTCGCTTTTTTCCCACTTGGCAACCTCTTGCCGAGTTAAG
>NZ_JCAQHY010000074.1:0-2831 GCF_059621045.1 Vagococcus sp. WN80Y | reverse complement strand
ATCGCGGTTTGTGAGTGGACGGGAAGGTTTAAATCTGAGTTCATGGATGAGTTATTAACCAACACATCGCCTGCTTTTTGGCCTGTTGGTTTTAAGGTCACCGTTAATTCAATGCTTTTTCCAACAGGTAATGACCCATGTGACACAAGAAAGGCTTTCGCATTAGAAATACTGGCAACTGGTGTTGTCCCAGGTACAAAGGAGGACCAGCCAGTGATACTATTTGGGTCCGTCTTTTCATCTGTTTTAGCGTTAGTAAACGAAATCTTCGCTGTTGGATCGTTAATCTTCAACTCTGACACCGTATAAGAACCACTGAATTTAGTGCCACGAGAATCGCCATTATATGGCAAAACCTCCAAGAGCTTCGAATTAGGAATCGCTGAGGCACTTTCATTGACCATCTTAATGTTGTAGGTAATGGACGTATCCACACTAGGCGCTTTAGCATCGACCTTGTCGCCTACTTCAATGGCAGGTTTAGTGGCCGTTTTACTGAGAATGATTTGTTGGATAAGCATTTCAATGAAAGAATCAGATGACGAACGAATCGCCTCCACACTCGTATCTTTTTGGGACGGATTAGACGATACCCACATCTCACCTATCGTTTTTACAATTAAATTTTCTGTATAGCCAGTCCCCTTAAATGTCAGTTGAGTGAAGTCAGAAATTGCTTTAAATTTAACCTCTACTCCTTTGCCAAGATTGTCATCCCTAATTTTGGAAAACCCCCACCGTAGCGTTGTTGTACCATCAGCGTTTTGGATTATATCAGGCTCCTTTTGCAATGGCATTCCTAGTCCATCTGTTGAACTTCCTGTTTTATAAGAAATCCCTTTTGGCAATGTTGTATTGATTGCGGTATCGTATTCAATTGCATTACTACCGGCCATAATGCCAGTAACTTTTAAATCGATCTCCTCATTTGTTTGATAAAGTGACTTATCAACTTCTGTTTTAGTCGTTATTCTAAATTTTTCTACATAAGCCGTATTTCCTACCCAATTCCAATACGTATCAGGAATCAATGTGACATTCCCTTGTGAATCAAATTGAGTTGGTTTGTATTTCCCGCCATTACTTGCAGGATCACTGAGGGTATTGCCTTTACTATCACTAAATAAGCTCGCTTCCATTAATACAATTGGATTCCCATTTGGAGTCTTATCTCCAGAATTTGCAGTTACTATAACAGGAATTCTAGAATAAAAAGTATGCCCACTATTAGCCCCCATGTTTAAATCAAGTATTGATTCAACTGCTGATATTTCACCTTTTTCAAGAGCTTTTAAAGGCGTGGCATACCAATCATACCTTCCTTTTGAAGCACTGTACTTTTCATAAGTCATTGTATAAGGTCCCGTTTGCGTTATGTTTTTTGCCACACCATATCTAAATGTTATAGATTTTTGTTTTTCTATCGGTACACCAGTTATAAGAAAAGAGTCTCGGTTTATATCATATTTAAATGCACTAGGATCCCACATCAAAATGGAACTATCTTGAAAGACACGTATATCATTTGTTAAATTGAACTGACCAAAATAGATTTTATCCCCTTGAATTAATCGTGCATTACCTGTATTAACATCATTACCTGGATGATTATAATCTAAATTAACTATATTTTTATCATCATTCGTGATTGATTTAGTAAAAAGCGGTCCTCCAGCATAGGCGCCTGCACCTGTAACAATTGTTGGAAAACTAACCGATGTATTATTAACTGTCGTTATTCCATCATAAGAAATAGATTCTATAGAAAGCTGTAAATCATAGCGAGACCATTTATTTGTCGCAGCTAAATCAGCAGTCTTCTTCTTATTCCAACTGACAATCATTTCTAGACTAGAAAACGATTTATCTGTGGCTGCCGAAGTTCTTTCACCAGTCATATTATAGGTATAAGGGTTCACGACTCCTGTATAGTTAGTGTTCGTAACTGCTATTCCTGTTGGATCTTCCCAATTAGAGGCAGTAAACTCTCCTGAGCTATACACTCCGATTTTGGAAAGATCTCCTGTCGGTTGAGTTGTATGAATCTTTTTTGTCTGTCCTTGCGGAATATTCAAAGAACGAGTAAATTTATTCGGAAAAACAGACCATCCCCAAGGATTTTTCCAGTCTTGTTGACTTCTTTCTTTTAAAGGTGAAGCATATGCTTTAATCTGAATTTTATTATATTGACTAGAAGCTAATCCTGTATTAGTACCATTCGCTGTTACTTTTTGCTTTATTGAATATGTTATTTTTCCTGTTGGGAAGGTTGATCCTTTATAGTCTCCCTTAGCTCTACCACTAAGTTCTGTTAGCGTAGTTACTACCCCTAAATCATATGCAACATCTGAGTTAGTAGACTCAAACACGCCCTTATCAATTATTTCACCTGAAACTAGACGAGAATTAATTGATGGTTTTGCTGACACCTTTGTAATAGGGACATTCATCGCAGAAAGTTCCTTATGCGTATAAACCTTATTAAATACCTCAATATCTCCCGTTTCAACATTTTTAGCATCGACAATTTCTAGCTTAAAGGTAGGCGTTAACCATATCCCATTTTTCGCCCCGTATACATTCATAATCACTGGCACAAATACTTGTCCACTGTCACTAATCACTGACTCCATCACACCCTGAGAATACTGAGCGCCCGGACTTGTCGGGTTGTCGATATAGGTGCCATTCGCAATTTCTCCGTTATGTTCTGGGGTTCCACCTGTGTTTGTCAGCGCATTAGACAGCTCACTCATCACGCGATAGCGGATATTCGTATACTTGGTTGTGAGTGACGTATTTTGAATGGAAAACGACACTAAATAACTGAC
>NZ_JCAQHY010000073.1:0-2828 GCF_059621045.1 Vagococcus sp. WN80Y | reverse complement strand
ATCGCGGTTTGTGAGTGGACGGGAAGGTTTAAATCTGAGTTCATGGATGAGTTATTAACCAACACATCGCCTGCTTTTTGGCCTGTTGGTTTTAAGGTCACCGTTAATTCAATGCTTTTCCCAACAGGCAGTGAGCCGTGTGACACAAGAAAGGCTTTCGCATTAGCGAGACTGGCAATAGGCGTTGTCCCAGGTACAAAGGAGGTCCAGCCTGTGATACTACTTGGATCCGTCTTTTCATCTGTTTTAGCGTTAGTAAACGAAATCTTCGCTGTTGGATCGTTAATCTTCAACTCTGACACAGTGTAAGAACCGCTGAATTTAGTGCCACGAGAATCGCCTGTGTAAGGCAAGACCTCCAAGAGCTTCGAATTAGGAATTGCAGAGGCACTTTCATTAACCATCTTAATATTATAGGTAATGGACGTATCCACACTAGGGGCTTTAGCATCGACCTTTTCGCCTACTTCAATGGCAGGTTTAGTGGCCGTTTTACTGAGAATGATTTGTTGGATAAGCATTTCGATAAAAGAATCTGATGAAGATCTAAGACTATCTGCACTCGTATCTTTCGATGCGGGATTAGCTGATACCCACATTTCACCTATCGTTTTCACAGTTAAATTGTTTGTATAACCACTTTCTTTAAAGGTTAATTGAGTAAAATCGGACTCTGCTTGAAAATTAACTTCTACCCCCGTACTTAAGGGAAGCTTTTTAAACTCCCAACGCAAGGTAGTTGTTTCATCTGAATTTGACACCACGACAGGTTCTGATAAGCTTTCTCCCAATCCATTTACTGAACTTCCTAACTTATAAATAATTCCTTTAGGTAGGGTAGTTGTAAGCGAACCATCATAGGATATATCTTTACTGCCTGAAGTAACACCCGTCACGGTAATGTCAATAATTTCATTTGATTGATACAACGATTTTTTTACCTTAGTTTTTGTTGTAATAGCAAATGGCCTCACGTACGCAGATTCCCCAATATGATTGTAATATTCCATTGGATAGGATGTAGGCGTTCCTGAACTATTATAAACAGTTGGTTTATAAGTACCTAGCAAACTACTATCTGGATTACCATTTTTACCAACAGGTCCACTGCTTATTGTCTGATCAACAATCTTTCCAGCTTCATCAATAAATTTATGAGCAGCTAACACGACCAGAGGCTTACCTGCAGGCGTTTTATTGCCTGCTTTTGCTCGCACAATAACAGGAACATAAGGGCCAACTTGTAAAGCTCCTCCCCAGACACTTGGATCAAAATCAAACTTAGAGGAAGATACTACGGCACTGATTTGCCCTGTAGCCAATGCTTTTTGAGGCGTATCATACCAGTTATATAGCTTCTTCATAGCATCAATCTGCCCTACTTTCATGGTATATGGTGGGGATGTTCCTAAACTTTTAGCGACACCATAGCTGAAAACAGTTGCGTCATTTACCAATGTCCAAGTATCCATGGTAGGCTTACGTGTTGGGTCATATTCAAAGCCCGTTGGATCCCACATATGAAGATGCTCAGATCCTTTAACTTTCAAAGCACTGCCACCACCAGAGTAGGCATAATCTGTAAACACGGCTTTATTCCCTTCCGATAATTGAGCATTCCCATAGTTATTAGCTAAGCTTTCCTGACCAGGGGTTGCTCCTGAGTAACGATGCCCGTCAGAAGAATACTTTCCTGGATAGGCTTCTACCCCTATCGCCGGTGTAGACTTATAAGACCCTGTTGGCGTTACAACAGTTGGATAGGATATCTCAGATGAATTGGTCGTCGTAATTCCATCATAAGTAACAGTATCCACATATAGACTCATGTCATATCTTGTCCACTTATTTTTTAACGCTAAATCATTGGTCTTTTTTCGATCCCAATAAAAAACCATTTCTAAGCTAGAAAAGCTCTTATCGGTCGCAGACTGCGTGCGATTTCCCGTCATATTATAGGTATATGGATTTACAACCCCTACATATGACTTATTTGAAACAGTCGTTTCAAATGAGGCTGTATTTGATTTTAGAGTAAACGCTCCCGAGTCATAAATCCCTATCTTTTCAATATCTTGTGTTGGTTGTGACGTGTATATCTTTTTAGTTTTAGCATTAGGAACACTTAAAGGCTTGGTGAGCTGAGCAAAATTAATCGTATCTATGCTTGTCCATTCGCCACTCGCCCTATCATTAATTGCAGGCGCAGAACCGATTAGCCCGAACACATTATATTGACTAGTGGCTAAATTTTGTGTCGGATTCGCTCCAATTTGATAGGTCCCTTTTTGCTTGACTGTGTATTTGATTTCTCCTGTCGGAAATGTTGATCCTCTATAATCGCCTGTTTTTCTTCCAGCAATAGGTTGCAGTACAGTTACCGCCCCTATATCGTAGCCACCCACACTTGTATTACTCCAATTAAATAACGTATTTGTCTTAACTTCACCCTGAACGAGCCTGACACCAATTGACGGCTTTGCTGACACCTTTGTAATAGGTACGTACATCGAAGGAAGTTCCTTGTGTGTATACACCTTATTAAATACCTCAGTTTCTCCCGTTTCAACGTTTTTAGCATCGACAATTTCCAGCTTAAAGGTAGGCGTTAACCATATCCCATTTTTCGCCCCATATACATTCATAATCACTGGCACAAATACTTGTCCACTGTCACTAATCACCGACTCCATCACACCCTGAGAATACTGAGCGCCCGGACTTGTCGGGTTGTCGATATAGGTGCCATTCGCAATTTCTCCGTTATGTTTGGGGGTTCCACCTGTGTTTGTCAGCGCATTAGACAGCTCACTCATCACGCGATAGCG
>NZ_JCAQHY010000072.1:0-2713 GCF_059621045.1 Vagococcus sp. WN80Y | reverse complement strand
ATGCGTTTATTGGTTGAGATCAAAGACGAGCTATCAGGACGGATTGTGTTCTTGTTTGAAGAAGGCGAAGAAATCGGCTCAGGGATTGATGCCATGATTGAAAGTCTTCAACCCTTAGGCATTGACGCGATTTATGGCACCCATTTGACAGCCTTTATGCCGACGGGTCAAATCTGTTTGGATGGTGGCCCACGAATGGCCGGAGCCGCGGTGATTGACTTTGAAGTGGTCGGTCGCTCTGGTCATGGCTCCCGTCCTGATTTATCCATCAACCCGATTTTTGCGGCTGCCAATGTTCTAACCGGTTTGACGAATGCGTGGGCCAATCAATTGGATGTGAGTAAGCCGGTGACCCTTGGGTTAACTCAATTCCATGCAGGTAGTGCCAACAATGTCATACCTGATACGGCTTATATTGGGGGAAGTTTACGGTATTTTGATGTGGCAGAAGGGCATAAAGCGATGGCCGTCTTAAAGGAAGTCGCAGAACATACAGCGGCGGCTCATAAGTGCACCATCCGTTACTTAGACGGCATGCGCTTTGCCACGATTCCCGTCTTAAATGATCCCTTACTGGCAGAAATTGCACGACTAGGCGTCGAAGACCTGTATCCAGACAAGCTGGTAGAAGATATTCAGTGGTATGCCTCAGAGTCCTTTTCGCACTATGCCAAAGTCGCGCCAAGTGTTTTTGCCTTTGTAGGGATTGGCAACCCAGAGGTTGGCAGTGGGGCTGAGCATCATAATGATTACTTTGATTTAGATGAAGATGCCTTAGCGTACAGCTTAGGAGCCACGGTGAAGTTTGCGCTTAATTTTTTAACGGAGTAAGGGGAAATGAACAGTGGTTAATTAATCATGAATGACTGTCTAGGATGAGTGATGGTAGTGGGGGATTTATCAGTTAATGGATGTTGTTTAATCAATGGCGGAAATACAGCTCATGTCTGGATTCAGTCGACATAAGTGATTGATGGATTATAGGGGGAATAGTTGATATAACAGTTATTTCGACAAAATTTGATCTGTTTGTAAGCTGTCGTCTGACTGACTTTTTAGTAAGTTTTTAGTTGGATATCGTGTTATTAAATAATATGGGATGCTAGTTTCTTCTCAATAGTTAAACATTGTTGTTTAATTAAAGCGGAAAATATAGCTCATGTCTGGTCTCAGTCGACATAGGTGATTCATGAAATATAGGGGAAACAGTTGATATAACAGTGAGTCCACTAAAAGTTAACCTGTTTGTAAGCTGTCGCCTGAATGACTTTTTAGTAAGTCGATATTTGAATATCATGTTATTAAATGATAAATAATCCTAAATTTTTCTTTGTTTTTAAAAAGTGTTATTTAATTGAAGAGGATAATATAGCTCATGTCTGGATTCAGTTGACATAAGTGAGTCATGGATTACAGGTAAACGGCTGATATAACAGTGTGTTTATCAACTTTCTCCTTGTTTGTAAGCTGTCGTCTGAACGACTTTTTAGTAAGTCTCTAGTTTAATTATGTGTTATTAAATAATAAGGGATGCTAGTTTCTTCTCAATAATTAAAGTGGAAAATATGGCTCATGTCTGGCTTCAGTTGACATAGGGGATTAGTTGGTTGGACGAGACATATTGATGTATCAATGAATTGACCAACAAGTCAACTATTTATCAGCTGTCAACTGAAACACTTTTCTGTAAGTTACTAATTGATGATAGTGTTATCTTAACTTGATTAGCGATGAAGACAATAGGAGACTCGTGTTAGGTTATCTTAGTTGACCTAACACGAGCTATCTTGATATCTTCTTAGTGAATGACGTTCTTACTTTTTGGTGGTACTGACTTGTTCTGTCTTGAAACAATGAGAGGGTCAGGATGGTCTAGAAAATGTGTGATCCGAAAGGGGCTAATCTGCTCCTTGACTAGTATTAAAGTATTTATGAGCTGTTGTCATCGGTATGACCTTCTTTCCAATTAAGAATTCGTTTAACGAGCTGTCTTTGTTGACGAGGGAAGCTTTCCATATCGATTTTTTGGAGATAACCAGCTTTGATCAGAGGCAGGAGTTTGGCAAAGATATGAAGTGATTCAACAAATTCCTCTGGACAAATGTAGGCGACATGAATTCGTTTCGTGTGGTCTTTTTTTTCTGTCTTTTTTTGATTATTCCGATCAATGTGATGGTTCTTATTACTAATTTTAGCGGTCATGTAGCGGTTATTCGGATTAGTTACCCCGGCAACTTGGATTAGGGGGACAGCCCCTAAAAGATGATTAAGTTGGATTGCCCAGGCTTCTAAGACATCAACTTGAAACGTTTGTCGCACGCTTTGGATCCCAATGTGAACTTCTAGCGTTGCGCCAAAAGAAAAGTGGATTAAGCTACGTTTAATGCCATCTTCTTGTTTCCCTTTATGGAAGCTGATGGCGAGGTTTAAATTAGCCCAAGAAGCGGTATTAAATCGTGAAAAAGTGGAACTAGGCGTGACAAGCGCGGCATACTTAGGATGTTTATTGAGATGAAAATTTAACACCTGTCTTAAGGTAGCTGGATTTGCAACGCCTCTTTTAATCCCGAACCCTTTATGCAGCTGAAAAGGAGTTAAAGCTGTTTTTTTGATGGTGCCATCGATAAAAAATAGCCCTGTTTTCTTATGACCTGTTTGGTCTTTCCCCACCATCATGGCAAAGACGTCCTCTGTTAATATCACCTCTTTCTCT
>NZ_JCAQHY010000071.1:0-2629 GCF_059621045.1 Vagococcus sp. WN80Y | reverse complement strand
AAGCCAGCTTGCCAAAAAATCGTTTACTGATTTTTTGTAGTCCACATAATCCAGTGGGCCGTGTCTGGCGCCAAGCAGAACTAGAAGAAGTTGACCGGATTTGTCGCAAGCATCAGGTGATGGTCGTTTGCGATGAAATCCATTTCGACCTGATTTCACCGGGCTTTCAGCACACCGTCTTCAGTACCTTGTCGGCAGAGGCTCAAGCCAATTCAGTGATTCTAACCGCTCCGAGTAAGAGCTTTAATCTGGCTGGCCTCCAAACAGCGAATGTCGTGATCGCTAACCCTGAATTGCGGGAGCGATATACCGCCGTTCAAGGAGCCGACGGCTTTCACCTGTTGAATGCCATAGGACCGAAAGCCTGTGAATTAGCCTATAACCAGTGCGAGAATTGGCTGACTGACTTTTTAGAGCTAGTCGAAACCAATCGACAAGTCTTTGACGCTTTTATGACGGAGCACTTGCCAGAGTTAACGATTTCCCCATTAGAAGGGACGTATCTTCAGTGGTTCAACTGCCAAGCTCTTGGTATGACCGATGAGGCACTAACTGACTTCCTTGTTCACGACTGTCACTTAGTTCTTGATCCCGGCAATTTATTCGGTGAAGAAGGCCAACAGTTCCAACGGATCAGTTTAGCCTGTACCACCGCTGTCTTAACTGCTGCCCTTGAACGTCTAGCCAAAAAAGTAAAGGAGCTCTCTCATGATAAATACTAACGATTTAATCAAAAAAATAGCCGAACTCGATCCTTATATGCGTGAAACCAGAGGCTATTTACATCAACACCCTGAAGTCTCATCCAATGAATGGCAGACTCGCGAATTTTTAAAAGCAGAAGTGGCTAAATTAGGCCTACCAATTACCGACGTTCCAACCACTGGGTTCTATGCCATCTTGGACACGAAGCGCGAAGGAAAAACCGTAGCCTTACGAACGGACATTGATGCCCTGCCAATTTTAGAACAGCCCACTAACCTGAAAGGGCCACGTAAGTGGCTCTCGGAAGTTGAGGGGGTCTCTCATATGTGTGGTCATGATGGGCATATGGCTGTCTTACTTGCTGCCATGCGTTTATTAGCTGAGATCAAAGACGAGCTATCAGGACGGATTATTTTCTTGTTTGAAGAAGGAGAAGAAATAGGCTCAGGGATTGAGGCCATGATTGAGAGTCTTCAACCCTTAGGCATTGACGCGATTTATGGCACCCATTTGACCGCCTTTATGCCAACGGGTCAAATCTGTTTGGATGGTGGTCCGCGAATGGCCGGAGCCGCGGTGATTGACTTTGAAGTGGTCGGTCGCTCTGGTCATGGCTCTCGTCCTGATTTATCCATCAATCCAATTTTCGCCGCTGCCAATGTTCTAACCGGTTTGACGAATGCGTGGGCTAATCAGTTGGATGTGAGTAAGACGGTGACCCTTGGGTTAACTCAATTCCATGCAGGGAGTGCCAACAATGTCATACCTGATACGGCTTATATTGGGGGAAGCTTACGGTATTTTGATGTGGCAGAAGGTCATAGAGCGATGGCGGTCTTAAAGGAAGTCGCAGAACATACAGCGGCGGCTCATAAGTGCACCATTCGTTACTTGGACGGTATGCGCTTTGCCACGATTCCGGTCTTAAATGATCCCTTACTCGCAGAAATTGCGCGACATGGGGTCAACGACTTGTATCCAGACAAGCTGGTAGAAGGCATTCAGTGGTACGCCTCAGAGTCCTTTTCGCACTATGCCAAAGTCGCGCCAAGTGTCTTTGCCTTTGTAGGGATTGGCAACCCCGAGGTTGGCAGTGGGGCCGAGCATCATAATGATTACTTTGATTTAGATGAGGATGCCTTAGCGTACAGCTTAGGAGCCACGGTGAAGTTTGCGCTTAATTTTTTAACGGAGTAAGGGAAATGAACAGTGAGCGATCAGGGGAAGTCGTTCACTGTGAAAAGTGGTTAATTAATCATGAATGACTGTCTAGGATGAGTGATGATAGTGGGGGGATCAGTTAACGGATGTTGTTTAATTAATGGAAAAAATACAGCTCATGTCTGGATTCAGTCGACAAAAGTGATTGATGTATTATAGGGGAAACAGCTGATATAACAGTGATTTCGCTGTTTGTAAGCTGTCGTCTGAATGACTTTTTAGTAAGTCGCTAGTTGAATAGTATGTTATTAAATGATCAAGAATACTAGATTTTTCTTTATTTTTAAAAGGTGTTATTTAATTAAAGTGGAAAATATAGCTCATGTCTGGATTCAGTCGACATTAGTGAGTCATGAATTATAGGGGAACAGTTGATATAACAGTGTATGTATCAAGTTTCCCCATGTTTGTAAGCTGTCGCCTGAACGACTTTTTAGTAAGTCGCTAGTTGAATAGCATGTTATTAGATGATCAAGAATACTAGATTTCCCTTTATTTTTAAAAGATGTTATTTAATTAAAGTGTAAAATACAGCTCATGTCTGGATTAAGTCGACATAAGTGATTCATGGATTATAGGGGAAATGAATTTGGGACGTAAGTCCGAAGAACCTTAAAATAGAAGACCGAAAATCGTAAAAAATGATTTTCAGTCTTCTATTTTTTAGATTATTAGGAGAATCCTCTTTGTTTTCTAGCTTACT
>NZ_JCAQHY010000070.1:0-2281 GCF_059621045.1 Vagococcus sp. WN80Y | reverse complement strand
AAGATATCGAGATAGCTCGTGTTAGGTCAACTAAGATAATCTAACACAAGTCTCCTATTGTCTTTATCGCTAATCAAGTTAATATAACACTATCATCAATTAGTAACTTACAGAAAAGTCTCTCAGTTGACAGCTGATAAACTATTGACTAGTTGGCTAAATCACTAATACAACAGTATTTGACCTCTAACCAACTAATTACCTGTGTCAACTGAGACCAGACATGAGTCAGATTTTCCGCTTTAATTAAACAACAGCGTTTAATTATTGAGAAGAAACTAGCATCCTATATTATTTAATAACACGCTATTCAACTAACAACTTACTAAAAAGTCGTTCAGACGACAGCTTACAAACATGAGGATAGTTGATAAACACACTGTTACATCAACTATTTTCCCTATAATTCATGACTCACTTATGTCGACTAAATCCAGACATGAGCTAAATTATCCTCTTTAATTAAATAACACCTTTTAAAAATAAAGAAAAATCTAGTATTCTTTATCATTTAATAACATGTTATTCAACTAGCGACTTACTAAAAAGTCGTTCAGACGACAGCTAATAAACATGGGGACAGTTGATACATACACTGTTACATCAACTGTTCTACCTATAATTCATGACTCACTTATGTCGACTGAATCCAGACATGAGCTATATTTTCCGCTTTAATTAAATAACACCTTCTAAAAATAAAGAAAAGTCTAGTATTCTTTATCATTTAATAACATGTTATTCAACTATAAACTTACTAAAAAGTCGTTCAGACGACAGCTTACAAACAAGGAGAAAGTTGATACATACACTATTATATCAGCCATTTACCTGTAATTCATGAATCACTTATGTCAACTGAATCCAGACATGAGCTGTATTTTCCACTTTAATTAAATAACTCCTTTTAACAATAAAGAAAAATCTAGTATTCTTTATCATTTAATAACATACTATTCAACTATCAACTTACTAAAAAGTCGTTCAGACGACAGCTTACAAACAGGTTAACTTTTGGTGGAATCACTTTTATATCAACTGTTTCCCCTATATTTCATGAATCACCTGTGTCGACTGAGACCAGACATGAGCTATATTTTCCGCTTTAATAAAACAACAATGTTTAACTATTGAGAAGAAACTAGCATCCCATATTATTTAATAACACGATATTCAACTAACAACTTACTAAAAGGTCATTCAGACGACAGCTTACAAACAGGTTAACTTTTGACAAAACCACTGTTATATCAACCATTTTCCCTATAATCCATCAATCACTTATGTCGACTGAATCCAGACATGAGCTGTATTTTCGCCATTGATTAAACAACATCAGTTAACTGTTGAATCCCCCACTACCATCACTCATCCTAGACAGCTATTCATGATTAATTAATCTCTTTCCACCTCGAGCGACTTCCCCTAATCACTCACTGTTCATTTCCCCTTACTCCGTTAAAAAATTAAGCGCAAACGTCACCGTGGCCCCTAAGCTGTACGCCAAGGCATCCTCATCTAAATCAAAGTAATCATTATGATGCTCGGCGCCACTGCCAACCTCTGGATTGCCAATTCCTACAAAGGCAAAAACACTCGGCGCGACTTTGGCATAGTGCGAAAAAGACTCAGAGGCGTACCATTGAATGTCTTCTACCAGCTTGTCTGGATACAAGTCGTTGACCCCATGTCGCGCAATTTCTGCCAGTAAGGGATCATTTAAGACCGGAATCGTGGCAAAACGCATACCATCCAAGTAACGAACGGTGCATTTATGAGCAGCCGCTGTGTGTTCTGCGACTCCCTTTAAGACGGCCATTGCTTTATGTCCTTCTTCAACATCAAAATACCGTAAGCTTCCCCCAATATAAGCTGTATCAGGTATGACATTGTTGGCACTCCCTGCATGGAATTGAGTTAACCCAAGAGTCACTGTCTTACTCACATCCAATTGATTGGCCCACGCATTCGTCAGGCCAATCAGGATGTTCGCAGCCGCAAAAATCGGGTTGATGGATAAATCAGGTCGTGAACCATGACCAGAGCGACCAACCACTTCAAAGTCAATCACCGCGGCTCCGGCCATTCGTGGGCCACCATCCAAACAGATTTGACCCGTTGGCATAAAGGCTGTCAAATGGGTGCCATAAATCGCCTCTATTCCTAAGGGTTGAAGACTTTCAATCATGGCATCAATCCCTGAGCCGATTTCTTCGCCTTCTTCAAACAAGAACACAATCCGTCCTGATAGCTCGTCTTTGATCTCAACCAATAAACGCAT
>NZ_JCAQHY010000069.1:0-2247 GCF_059621045.1 Vagococcus sp. WN80Y | reverse complement strand
ATATGGTCATCATTCTACTCCTTTTAACACCAGAGTTAGTCGGGTTTCTCCAGCTCTCGCGTATATTTATGTACCGTTCCTAAGGACACGCCGCAAAGCTCTGCTATCTCACGCAATGGTTTACGGTGTTCAACAAACAAGCTTCGGATTTGCTCAATGACACTGATATCGATAGAAGGACGACCGCCTTGTCGACCTGATTCTTTCGCATAGGCCAAACCGACCTGAGTTCGGTGACGGATAATCGCTTTTTCTTGTTGAGCCAATAGACCTAAAGAAGTGAGATAAGCGGTATCTGAATCGCCACTCTTTTCAATAAAGCGAACCGTACATGGCTGTTTTTCTAGGGTCTTGACCACGGCATCGTATTGACTCACCTGTAACCCTAAGTGGGTAACATCAAGAATGATGACCTCTGCCTCACCAATCTCTGTCAAAAAAGATAAAAAACACTGAAGTGGCTCTCTTACCACCGATAAAGCCACGATTTTCTCACACTGTCCGCGTTCTTTTAATTGCCTAACAGCCAATGGCTGATCTCCTAAAATAGTGTATCCAATTCGCATCGTCTTCCCTCTCTTCCCTTCATTTTTATTTGTTGATTAAGTCACGGGTCGCTTGAATCAACCGAGTTGGTTTACTTAAACTCGCTGGTAGTTGACTACCATAAGGAGGATGCTCAAGAATATCCTGTAACTCTTGGCTAATTCTGACCCATTCTTTTAACGACTCATATTGCGGCTTCGGTAATTTTAACTCGTGCTTCGACCAGGTTGGCTTTACTTGAAGGAGCCGATCTGCTTCACCACTTTCTAGAAACAGCTGCAGGGACCGTTGGTATTTAAACTGATACCAATCATTGGGACATTCCATCTCATACCGGTGCCAAATCCACGGCAAAGCATCTAACGCTTTTTTTAACTGATGATACTCGCGATAACTTAGTTTAATGGTTGTCATCTGCTTCGTATTCCTTTCTATGTCTATGATTAAGGCTTGTCGTCGGTTCCTGTTGAAGGCAAGGGCATCATGTCGAATCCCTCTAGTCGCTTTTCTAATTCTTTTTGAGTCACACTCACCTCAGACATCCGTTGAAAGAGTTCATTTTGGCCCAACTCGACTTTGATTAACCCATAAACGACTACCAGCATGCTTATTAATAGGACCACAATGAGAAAACAGCTACTGATAACGAGTCGTTTATGCCTCTTTTCTCGTTCTCTCCTTCGTTTCTTTTTAGATCGCGAAGGAGGTCGCGTCTTCGTTAGCCACACTCGACTTTGAGACACACACCCCCATAAACTGAGGAAGAGAAGTCCCAACACTCCCCATTTAACTAACACCATCTGCCCCTCCTTTCTATACTCGTATCACTCCTAGAAAAATCACTGGCAGCACTAACAATAAAAAAAGGGGCACAATTGTCTGAACAGGATCAGAGAGAATCGTTCCGGCTAAATTCATACTGAACTGTTGGGGGTATGATAAGGGATTTTCCTTTAACAACGTCCCGTCCTTAGCCACTTTTTTTTCAGTTAAGGACAAGGCCTCTAAGTCCGACGGACTTGCCTGATTAAGTGGCGACTGGTCGGTCAACTTCCCTTGAACAAGCCGTCGGTAAACCGTCCCAATGTCCCCTTCACATCGTAATAAAGTGAGAAGGGACTCCGTCGTTGGCGCAATAACGTCCACTTCCGTATCTGGGATCACCTCATTACGTGTGACTTCATACACATACAAGGTCTTAAAATCAGTCGCATATATTTTCTGACCCTTTTTTAAGTCCTTGATCCGGTACAACAAGACATCTTCGTCGTTAATACTATGAGCCATCAAGACGTAATTTTGTGAGCCTAAGACCTGATCTTGGCGGTAAGTGGCCACCCCGTTTAACAAATTGTCATTCGCCATCCCCGCTAAAATAGGTAAATCAATTCCCACATCTGGAATGCCCAGTTTGCCTATTCCCCATTTGTTAATCGTGGCTTGGGCCTGTCCCTTTGACGCGGCATAACTCGCCACATTGACGCTGGCAATTTGCCGCTCATCATAGGTGGCCTGGAGAATTTTATCGGGATTAAAGGCTGCCAGCTCAGCGGAAGTGCCAATTGACACCTCTCCTAGCTCGGTGTCTTCTTTCATCTGTAGATACCCGTAAAGTGCGAAGAGAATCACCCCAATCATGGTCACTAATAAGACCACAAAAAGTGTTCGGGTCAGCATCAATAAACGAGTTAATTGACGTTT
>NZ_JCAQHY010000068.1:0-2203 GCF_059621045.1 Vagococcus sp. WN80Y | reverse complement strand
GTTAGAGGTTCGACTCCTCTTGGGTGCATTGCAACATGTTTTACGGGAAGTAGCTCAGCTTGGTAGAGCACTTGGTTTGGGACCAAGGGGTCGCAGGTTCGAATCCTGTCTTCCCGATTAAAGATACGATATTTAAACCATCACTCATTTCGAGTGGTGGTTTTGTTGTTTTTTCTATATCTATTTCCTCTTTGAAAACAGGAACTACGGCGATATATTTAGATGTATTTATTGTTATTGTGATTATACATCTTCAGAATAACTCAATTGATAGTAAAAGAAGGTCAGGCTATTACGAGAGGACAGCGCATTGCGAAATGCGGTAACTCAGGTAACTCAACAGAACCGCATATCCATATTCAAGCAGTGGATAATATCAATTTTTCCTTAGCTAAAGGTGTACAACTTTATTTTGATAATTTCGTTCAGCGAACGAAGAAAGGTTCTAAAGAGCTCAACAATTCTTTCCCTAACTATAGAAGTAATGTCACTAATAAATAGCAGAAAATATCAAGACTTAAACGATTCGTTAATATATAATTATCCAAAAGAAAGGATGATTATAATGCGAGAGACCAAACAATATTTAAAAAACTTTATCGGGAGAAGTTATGATATTGGTGTAGAAATTGGAAAGTGGGTAAAATCAGCCCCAAGATTAATGAGCCAAGCGTTACTTCCACCTAATTCTTATCCAAAAGATAAGTATCAAGAGATTAAGACACTTCTTGATGAGTTTTGCCCAGGAGTTAATGACGAAATCAGAGGATTTTCTGATGAATTAAGTATTGAGCCAAAACAAGCTCTTTTCTACGCGATGACTTACCTTGAAAGAGGCTGTAGTTTAATGGGGCTATTGCCGTCGAAAACGGAATGTGGACATACTTTGTTAGCTAGGAATTATGATTTTAATGATGAAATGGAAGAAATGTGCTTCGCTTATACAAAGATCGAAGGAAAGTATAAATATATCGGCTCAACGCTTAATTTATTTGGTCGAAGTGACGGCATTAATGAGTACGGGCTAGCTGTTTGTAAAGCCAGCAATGGATTGCCTGTCGGGAATTTTGAAGGTGGCCAAAAATCTGACGTATCTGGTTTTAGTTTCTGGATTGTTGTTCGAAGTGTACTTGAAAATTGTAAAAATATCGAAGAAGCTATAGAATTAGCAATGCGAATGCCTATAGCATACAATTTAAATTTAATGCTAGCTGATAAAAGTGGTAAAATAGCTATGTTACAGTGTATAGATGGGCATAAAGATTATAGAATAATTGATGAAAGCTCTAATGAAAATTATTTAAGTTGCACAAATCATACATTGCTTGAAAAAATTATACCTTACGAAAAGATTTTAATTGAGAATTCAGTTATTCGCAATGATAATATTGTTAATGCGTTCGCTAAAGAAAAGACACTTTCTGAAGCTAACATTAAAGAGCTTCTTTCGACTCCTTATCCAAACGGTTTGTGCTGTCATTACTATAAAGATTTTTTTGGAACTCTGAGATCTGTAATTTTTGACGCAACAGAAGGATTAGTGCAAATAGCTTTTGGCGCACCAGATGTAAATGATTGGCGGACTTTTAAAGTAGAACCACTAATAGAGCGAGATATAATAATAAAATTACCAGATGAAAAAGCACCTAAAGAATTTTATAGAATAATTTAAATATAAGGAGAGCTGATCTTGCAAAATCTGTCTCTTATTCTTACTACAACTTTCATCGTTTTTTTATCTAACAATGAATGAAACTATATTAGAAGTAGATGCTTTACTCAGGCTGCTTTTGATCTAATTCATTTAAAGAGAAGTATAATCGATATAAGTCTTTCGCGTGGTTTTGAAACCTAAGAAAGGTTTACGCGAGCTTTTAAAAAAAGATATTTAATGAGTCCTTTTGCTTATCGAAAACAAGGCCTAGATATCTTAATCGGAAATAGGCCTTCAATACAGAATGTTGAATCAACAGCTAGATATAGAGTGGAGCCAGAAATAGTTAATTTACTAGCAGCTACTATAGTTGGTAAAAGATTTCCTGCTTCTCAAATTAAAGATGAATATGTAAATGCGTGGCGATTATTTGAATCAATTTCATAATCAATATTTTATTTGAGAATAAGCTTACCCAATTTTATTTATGTGATTTTTTTTAAGCGACTAATTTCAGTTTGAGAGATAATCTTTCTACCGCAAATCTTA
>NZ_JCAQHY010000014.1:0-549 GCF_059621045.1 Vagococcus sp. WN80Y | reverse complement strand
TTTTAGCTCTCGCTTCAAACGAGCATTTTCTTTGGCTAGGTCACTGTCAAAATTACCTGAGCCACGCCTAATCACTTCTCCTTCATTTTCGGCGGTCTCTTTTACCCACTTGTAGTAGCTTGAGGCGCTGATATCTAAATTACGACAGCACGCTTGAACAGTTAATTCTGGATGGTCGGATCGATACGCTAAAACAGATTCTTTGAATTCTTTTGTGTGTTGAGCTATTGAGAGTCTCCTTTTGTTTTCTTTTAGTATACCTCAACTCTCCACGTTTAACTGTTCCGATTTCTATACTAGCACTACCAAGCTTTTAGTAGGAGGTAGCTTTTTTTGTTTTTTTACAGGTTTAGTTTTCGTATAAAAGTCTCTTAAAACAGAAAAATATCTTGGTGACAATCAGAATAACTGATAATCGCCAAGATATTTTGTGTGCATTGAGTAGATTAGGCCAATTTATGGCCAATTTTTTCAAGTTTAGTGCCATTAAGGCAAATCCTATTTCATTGGTCACTTGTAGGTGCCCTCTGACATGAAATTGAGTGAAAC
>NZ_JCAQHY010000067.1:0-2162 GCF_059621045.1 Vagococcus sp. WN80Y | reverse complement strand
TGAGAGTTACCGATTGAGTCGCTGGACTTGCCAGTTTATAATTCATTGGAGCCACTGTTTCTATTACCGTATAGGTTCCTGCTGACAAGTAGCCTGTCTTAATCGTTCCTCCTGCTGTGGTCGTCCCTTGAGCAACGACCGCTCCTGCACCATTTTTCACCTCGTAGGTCGCTCCTGCTAGAAGTGCTTTAGTTTCTTTATCCCGCTTTTCTACCACTATCTTTGCTTGTCGATCATTTTCAAATTCGAACTTCGTCACACCATTATTTACTACAGCCTTGGTTTGAAAAGCTGGACTTGCCAAATTATGACCAGCAGGCGCAATAGTTTCTGTTACTGTATAATTACCAAGTGGCAAATCAGCAAGCTCATAAACACCATTAGGGTTTGTTTTGCCGCTTCCAACCTCAGTTCCTGCAGCGTTTTTCACCACAAAAGAGGCTCCTTCAAGTAATTTCCCTGTATCATCTGTTTTAATGACTTGAATAGCTCCCTTGGGAATAAAATTACTAACTTTATTAGTTTCCTTTGTGGTTCGTGAGACTAATGTCTTTGCCACATTTTCAAATTTAGTTCCTACTTTAGCCTGGGCCTTAACTTTTACCTTGACCCGCATTGAATATGTTTCATTTGCATATTTCATCACATTATTTCGAAAATTAGCATTCGTCACAAATTTCGTGGTCCATCTTCCTGTTGTCGAGTTTAACACGTTACTTGGAGTGCCATTTCCTGCAGAAATATTGGCATCTGCTGAATTTAATAAAACCGGGGCTTCAACTGGCTCGACTTCAGGAGGTAATTCGTCCATAAAATCAAATGCAATATATTTTTCAAACATATCAGATCCCATTAAACCGACTTTTTGTTTAACTGTGTAATAAAAAGTGTCTCCGTTCAGTAAGGCATTCGTATCAATGCTTGCTCCCCCAATAGTCTTTTGAACAGTCTTAGTCGGTGGTGTCACATAAGGATCAAATAAACTTTGAGTGCCTATGGAGTACCACATCGTCGCTCGTCCTGCTCTTTTTTGATATAACCCCACAATAAATTTATGGGTGCTACCTTTTACTTCAAAAGAAGCGGAGCCTTTTTTAAACTCTGGATCATCAGGGTTGTCGTGTCCCTCAAGACTATCATTAACACCCGCCCAAACAGGCGTATGTCCACTGTCGTTAGAATTACGTAGCGAGCCAACGCCTCCACTCTTTATTGTATACACATGTAAATTGGGATTACTATGATAGTAGTTGACATACTCTGTATTTAATACACTTACAGGAGTTGTTGTTTTATCTGCACCATAGTTAAGTGAATTGACAGTTAAATACGAGTTAGGTGTCGTCGTGGCTAGGTCAACTAATTGATTAGTGTCCATATAATAAAATTGAATTGTCATCTCAACTTGCATCATATCAACGACAAGTCTGTAGCCTGAATACATTGAATCACCTATCTCAATTTCTGCAATTGTTTTTCGCCAATTTTGAATAATGCCATTATTAATAACAACCACTGCATAAATGGGGCGACCATTGTACGTTCCCTGTGGCTCTTTATAAGTAACCGTAATTTTGTTAGTGGGTTTCCATTTTGTTCTATTCGTGATACTTATTTTACGTCCTTGCTTCAGCCAAGAATCGGTTGGGACAGAAAATCTGGTATTGGTGTACGATGTTGTATCTCCTTCAACTGTAATAACTGGTTTCACTACTTCTGCTGGTTTAGTAATGATAATTCCAGGTTCATCCGAAGGAAAAACAGGTGGATTATTGAAATCAACCTCTTGATGAATCTGGGCAAAAGAGGGCTGGGCACCTGTGACAAAAAAAACAGTCATCAGGGCTAATTTCCATATAACATTAAGAGTGTTTTGTTTAGTTAACATCTTACATCCTTTCTAGGTCTAGTCATCGTTGCACAAACCCTTTCAATTGATCGTCAATCAGTTTCAATGCCCCACTTGTCGGTGTCGTTCCCTGCCACCACGCATCGCGGTAGCCATAAGCCGTCGTGTTAATCCCTTCGACTTTCACTTCAATTGTGATGGCTGCTCCTGTATAAGCCTCTGTTAGGTTGGCCTTGTTTAAGGTCACTTGACTAAATAAGGCAGGAGTGGTCTCTTGATAGCCTAAGGCTTTCTTGTAATAAAAATAGCCATC
>NZ_JCAQHY010000066.1:0-2046 GCF_059621045.1 Vagococcus sp. WN80Y | reverse complement strand
ACTGTATAGGTTCCTGCGGTTAGATACCCTGTTGTATACAAGCCACTGGCATTCGTTATTGCTGTCGTACTCGGTACGACCACGGTTCCCGCACTGTTCTTGATTTCATACGTGGCATTTGCCAATACAGCCTTGCTTTCTTTATCTACTTTCTTAATCGTGAGTTTCCCTTGACGGTCATTCACAAACTCTACCTTGCCGACTGCTCCTGTTGTGACCAACACTGACTTACTCGCTGCTGCTCCCGTTAATAAGATGTGACCCGCAGGTGCCCCTTTTTCCGTCACCGTATAATTGCCCGTTGGCAGACTTGGACTTAAGTAAACACCTGAAGCATTGGTTATCGCGGTGGTACTTGGCACAACCACCGTTCCTGCACTATTTTTGATTTCATAGGTCGCTCCTTGAAGAAGTTTACCCGCATCATCTTTTTTCGTGATCTGGATGCTTCCCTTTTGGCGATTATTAACAAAATCAAAATAAACCGTTGTCCCATTTATAACAGGTTTTATCTGAACTGCACTTCCAGCAATACTATAATCGGCTGGCGCTTTTGTTTCCGTCACTGTATAATTTCCAAGAGGTAAACCTTTTAGCGAATACTGACCATTAGCATCTGTCTTTCCAGTCCCCACAATCACTCCTTTTTCATTTTTTACCTGAAATTCTGCATTAGCAAGCGCTATTCCTGAATCAGCTTTCTTTCGAATCATGAGATCACCTGTTGGAACTTTAGTAATAGCCGCCGCTTGATAATTTATCGCTCCTCCGGTAGACCCAGTGAAGCCCCAGTAAACAGAATTCCCTTTAAATTTTGCATTGAAATCTGGAATATTAACCGTTACAGCAGAAAAACCTCCTAATTGATACGTTAACTGTTTAGTAGTGCTATTCCATTTGGCTGTGAAATATCGCCACGCATTATTTGTCAATCTTTGTGAAGTAGACCACTGTAAATTAGAATGTCCGTTATTAATTGCTTGTTGAGCAGTTGAAGACCATCTATTAGCAATATGACCATACATTTTACTAGCGGCCGGAACTTGTTTTCCATCACCATTATATTCATTCCCTGAATCAGGTAATGCATTATAATATGTATCAAACTCTACTAACCATGCTGGATTTATGTAGTTAACTAATCCCGGCGATTGTGAAGGAAAGCTCGGTAATACAGAAGCAAAAGTGCCTAATCCTGCTCCACTAGAACCAAGAGCACTTGTCTTTTTTGCATCATTTTGCAAGACAAATGTCATACCATCACCTCCACCATGACCACCACCTTGACCATTATACTTATCTCCTAAATATAGATACATAGCAATATTAAAATCATGAGTCATATCAACTGGTTTTTTAAACCAAAGCCCCCCAAACTGTCCTCCCTTATTTTGAGTAACTTCTACAACATTAGTGTACTGGGACGAAACCACTGATGTCCCTACAATTGCAAAATCCGTCCTTATATCCAAAATATTAGCTTGTGGAGGAACTGGAACAGCTCTTGTAGTAGGTTCCATCATCGGAGATACTTCTTCATAAGTATTTTCCTCCATTGTATTGTCTCTGTTTTCTTCTTTACTGCTAGAATCACTTAGTATGGTTTCTGGAATTACATCTGATTGTTCAGGTGTTACGATATTCTCCTCTGCTTTAAGTTTGCCACTGTGCACAAAAAAAGAAGAGATAACTATCCCACACAGACTCAGGACTAACAATAGAATGACTTTGGTACACTTTTTTTTCATTATCTTTCCTTTCCATAAATGCATTACAATACTCATATCCTCTTTCTTATTGTTGAACCAACCCTTTTAATTGATCGTCAATCAGTTTCAATGCCCCACTTGTCGGCGTCGTTCCCTGCCACCACGCATCGCGGTAGCCATAAGCCGTCGTGTTAATCCCTTCGACTTTCACTTCAATCGTGATGGCTGCTCCTGTATAAGCCTCTGTTAGGTTGGCCTTGTTTAAGGTCACTTGACTAAATAAGGCAGGAGTGGTCTCTTGATAGCCTAAGGCTTTCTTGTAATAAAAATAGCCATC
>NZ_JCAQHY010000065.1:0-1990 GCF_059621045.1 Vagococcus sp. WN80Y | reverse complement strand
CCCTCACCAAACAGAATGAAAACAAAAGTGATCGACCTACAGACGATTTCCTGTCATAATAAAAGTGACAGGAGTGGCTTTGTAGGTCGATCACTTATTGAGGTTCTGCTCCAAGTAACCTTGAGGGACAAACTAGATCATTCTACTTATTTGCACCAATCATTAGGTCATAGAACCTGCGTATAATAAGTCTCAGGATAAATAAAATAGAAGACCGAAAATCGTAAAAATGATTTTCAGTCTTCTGTTTTTTAGATTATTGGGAGAATTAGTCTTGTTTGATCGCTTATTTAGCCTATATTTCCTCAAATTTACAGCCATTAGCGCAAACCCAATTTCATTGTGCGTCTGCTGTTTTCCTCGAACAGAGAACCGTGTGAAACCTAAACAAGCCTTCAAATGGCCGAAAGCTGGTTCAACGTCAATTTTTCGTTGACGGTAGATTTCCCCGGTTTCTTTTTCTGAAAGGAGTTGTTGAATCGTTGCTTTAAAGTATTCCCAGTTCATGTTCTTTTGAATCTCGCGATTCTTGTCACTTTTCGTTCTGGTACATTGGCTTCGAACAGGGCAATCTGAACAGTCTTCACATTCATACTGTTTTAAGTAGCGTTTAAATCCGTACTTATCTGTACGAATAGAATAATTTCGGAAACTCATTTTTCGTCCATCAGGACAAAGAAACGTATCATCTAATTCCTGATAGGGCCAGTTTGCGGGAAGGAACGGGTTTTGTTTAAATTTTTTCTTTTGTTCTTTATGATACATGGCATAAGTGATGAGCGGTGTTCGCTCATGCTCTTCTAAAACAGCCTGATAATTTTCTTCTCCTCCGTAGCCTGCATCTGCGACGATATAGGGTGGCAGTTCAAAGAAACACTCCTTTAGAGTTGTTAAAAAAGGGCGCAGTGTCCGTGTATCTGTTGGATTTGAGAAAAGGTCATAACCTAAAATATATTGACTATTGGTCGCGATTTGAAGGTTGTAGCCTGCTTTCAACTGACCATTTTTCATGTGATCGTCTTTCATGCGCATAAACGTAGCGTCTAGATCCGTTCTAGAGTAACTATTTCGTTGGCCTAAAATCTGTCTATGAGTTTGATAAGCACCTTTTCTTTCTTTGAAGTCATGAAATAATTTTCTCAATTTTTTAGGAACTTTTCGGATGGAACGGATTGATTTACGAGTGGAACCATCCTCTTCTTGTTCAATTTTCTCTGTCAATTTTTCGACAACATGGGTGAGGTGGTCTTCAATCTGACCTAATTCAGTTGGGGATAATTCTTTCGTGGACTCGCGCTCAATTTCAGGAATAATCGTATTTTTCACCAGTTCATCATAAAGAAAGATGGATTTTTCAGTGAGCTTTTTATCAAAGTTATCAATAGATTTTCTCCAAACAAAGGTATATTTATTGGCGTTGGCTTCAATCTTTGTGCCATCAATAAAAATGGCTGTTTCATCGATTAATTGTTCCTTGACTAATTGACGACGGAACTGGACAAAGCACTCCCGAAGGAGTGCATTCGCTAAAGGATTCACACGAAAACGATTGATCGTTCGATAGCTAGGCTGGTAGCTTTGAGTGAGCCACATCATGCGAATACTATCTTTCCCTAAGGCTTCAATCTTTCGACCAGAAAACACGGATTGTGTATAGGCGCATAGAATCATCTTCATCATCAGTTTCGGGTGATAAGAAGAAGGCCCCATTTGATGATGAAAAGGGGTGAAATGCTTCTCGGGAATACTTTCAATTAATTCATCAATTGCGAATGCGATATCATTTTTTTCTAACTGAAAACTAAAATCTAGAGGAAGAATGACTTGATTTGTGGTATAATTTTTAAACATAAGAACACCTCGCTAGTCTATTTGTTTGGTTACTTTTATTTTAGCAAAAGTGTTCTTATTTTTGTACAACAAAATAATCCAGATGCCAATCAATTTGACTGGTATCTGGATTTTTCGTTTAGACTTATGTCCCAAGCTC
>NZ_JCAQHY010000064.1:0-1889 GCF_059621045.1 Vagococcus sp. WN80Y | reverse complement strand
GTAAGATTTGCGGTAGAAAGATTATCTCTCAAACTGAAATTAGTCGCTTAAAAAAAATCACATAACTAAAATCGGGAAAGTTTATTCTCAAATAAAATATGAATTATGAAATTGATTCAGTTATAAGATTGTCAAGATTTTTTTCGAAACTTATTTGAACAATACAATAAAACAAAGAAAGGAAAACTAACAGCCACTCTATCATCATCTTTTATAAAAAAATTTTTTATCAAACATTATTCAAACAATTTTATTCATTTTTTCGATAAGGAGACGTGACTATGACAACAATTGGTTATATGCGAGTTAGCACTCGCCATCAAAAACTTGATTCACAAGAGAGAGCCTTAAAAAAATACGGCATTGACTATCTTTATAAAGAATTTGAAAGTGGACGTAAAACAAGTCGTTCCGAACTAACTAAAGCATTGTCCGTTTTACAACCTGGTGACACATTCGTTATTTTTAAATTGGATCGTTTAGCAAGAGGAACTCAACAGCTCTTACAATTATTGGAAGAGTTCAACCGACGAAACATTAATTTTGTTAGTCTTCAGAATAATATTGATACCTCCACAGCCATGGGACGTTTTTTCTTTACTGTTATGAGTGCCTTTGCAGAAATGGAAGCCGAACTCATTCGTGAACGAGTTATGGCTGGACTGGAAGCGGCAAAGGAGAAAGGAATAGTCTTAGGTCGACCAAGTCGAACAGAAAATGTCACAAAAGCTCTAAAACTCTATCAAGAAACCTCTCTTACTGTTAACGAAATCTCTCAAGAATGCCAAATCGCCTCTCCAACTATCTACTATCACTTAAAAAAACAAGGAATCCCTTGTCGAAATGTTTCTCCTTAAATTGCTGATTTTTTTAAGAATTCCCAATTAACTATCATAAAAATGATTAGAAATTTGGGAATCTTTAAATTCTTCTATACGCTAACATAAAAACTGGCTTAATTAAAGGAAGACTACCAATATTAATTATTGAATACATCCTAATAATAAATTTTATCAATACGACACTCTAGGCACATGACCAAATGAAGCTTTCTATTGCAAATGACTTTGTAGAAATAGAAACTGAACGCATGTCCTGACAGGCTAGAATAATGACAAATGATCAACTTGATCGTCCAACATTGTACAAATGTATAGACAACGCTATCCATTTATACAAAAATTCAAATATACTTACTACTGAATAGCTCATAAATGAAGTTTATCGAGAGTATCTATCTAGCACCATCTTCAATCTTTCAAAAGTGACTACCGTGAACCAATTAAATAACAACTTTCTTTATTTTTTAACTAAGCTAACTTCATCATTATTAAAACAGTGATACGCTCAAAAATAAAAAAAGTTCCTCTCCTGTCTATGTTCTTTATGGAGCGCTTCTCTCTAGAATTTGACTACTAAAATCACTATCTATGATCGATATGAAGGTTGCTTATTTCACACTTGCGCGAGTTCTCTCATCTGATTCAACTTATTTCTCCTAAAAATCAACAAAACCACCACTCGAAATGAGTGATGGTCTAAATATCGTATCTTTAATCGCTCTGGCATAAGTAAACTTAGCATATTTTCCACCTTCAAATATTTTTGTACTATATTTTCCCGAGACAAGGCTCTTAAGATCGTTTGCTCCAATAAAAACACCGGCTTCATACTCTAAGTGGAATATGTTTGGACTGGATATGACTCATTCCGCTCAAATATTCCGTATAAATTGCTCTTAGCAAGATCTTACTGATATTCTTTATTAAATGAATCAATTTCATAATTCCAATGCCTTACGGCATAAGGGATTAAATCAACTAAAAAAAGAGAACCTCCCCATTTTTGATATAATGTAAGTGCAAGCCAACAGAATCAAAAAGGAGTGT
>NZ_JCAQHY010000063.1:0-1874 GCF_059621045.1 Vagococcus sp. WN80Y | reverse complement strand
TGTTTGATAAAATCGATGAACTAGGCGTTAACTCAATCCGTACCCTAAGTATGGACGCAATTCAGAAAGCAAATTCAGGACACCCAGGCTTACCAATGGGAGCGGCACCAATGGCGTATGCCTTATGGACAAAGCACTTGAAAATTAACCCAAGTACGTCACGCAACTGGGTTGATCGGGATCGTTTTATCTTGTCGGCAGGTCATGGTTCAGCGATGCTTTATAGCTTGCTACATTTAGCAGGCTACGATGTGACAACAGCTGACTTAGAAAGCTTCCGTCAATGGGGCAGCCGAACACCTGGTCATCCTGAGGTTCATCATACAGACGGCGTTGAAGCGACAACAGGGCCTCTAGGTCAAGGAATTGCGATGAGTGTTGGGTTTGCCATGGCTGAAGCTCATTTAGCAGCTACTTACAATAAACCAACCTTCAACATTGTTGACCATTATACGTATGCGATTTGTGGCGATGGTGATCTAATGGAAGGTATCTCACAAGAAGCGATCTCTATGGCTGGTCATATGAAGCTGGATAAATTAATCGTGCTGTATGATTCCAATGATATTTCATTAGATGGACCGTTAGATAAAAGCTTTAGTGAAGACGTTAAAGGACGCTTTGAAGCGACTGGCTGGCAACATATTTTGGTGAAAGACGGGACCGATTTAGCGGCTATCTCACAAGCAATTGATGAAGCAAAAGCTGATACTACTCATCCAACCATCATTGAAATTAAAACAGTGATCGGATTTGGAGCACCAAACGCCGGCACTAACAAAGTTCACGGAGCGCCTTTAGGAGCAGATGGAATTGCCGCAGCTAAAAAAGCTTACGGTTGGGATTATCCAGCATTTGTGGTGCCTGAGGAAGTGAAAGCAAGATTTAAACAAGCGATCAATGAAAAGGGGCAAGCCGCTGAAGCTGCTTGGAATGAGTTATTTGCTAGCTATAAAGCTGAATACCCAGAACTAGCAGAACAATTTTTAGCTGCTTATGCCAATGAATTACCAGAAAACTGGGACGCAGAAATGCCAAGCTTTGACGTCTCAGATGACGCATTAGCAAGTCGTGTGACAAGCAAAGACATGATTCAAGCCTTAGCGAAAACAGTGCCAACACTTTGGGGCGGATCAGCCGATCTTAGCTCCTCAAATAACACGATGATTGCTGGGGAGAAGGATTTTGAACCAGGGCAATATGAGGGGCGCAATATTTGGTTTGGTGTCCGTGAGTTTGCTATGACAGCCGCAATGAACGGGATTGCCTTACATGGTGGGACACGAGTATATGGCGGGACGTTCTTCGTCTTTGTGGATTACATGCGTCCAGCGATTCGTCTAGCGGCGATTCAACACGTGCCAGTCACATATGTGCTGACTCATGATTCGATCGCAGTTGGAGAAGATGGTCCAACACATGAGCCAATTGAACAATTATCAAGCCTACGTGGAATGCCAAATGTTTCGTTATTACGTCCAGCAGATGGAAACGAAGTGCGGGCGGCTTGGAAACTAGCAATGAGTTCAACGGATCATCCGACAGTATTAGCTTTGACTCGTCAAAACTTACCTGTGTTAGCCGGCACAAAAGAAAAAGCAGAGGTCGGTGTAGCGAAAGGCGCGTATGTCTTATCGCCACAAAAAGGTGATACACCAGACGGCATCTTGATTGCGACAGGCTCTGAAGTAGCATTAGCAGTTGAGGCCCAAAAAGAATTAGCTAAAGCTGGCAAAGATGTTTCAGTGGTATCAATGCCAAGTACAGATTTGTTTGACAAACAGGATGCAGCCTATAAAGAAAGTGTACTACCAAAAGCAGTGACTAAACGTGTCGCAGTTGAAATGGGTGCAAGCTTTGGTTGGGAACGCTAT
>NZ_JCAQHY010000062.1:0-1858 GCF_059621045.1 Vagococcus sp. WN80Y | reverse complement strand
GACAAAACTTCAAGGAGGAATACTACGACCTCTATCTGTACGAAATAATCATACCCCTTATGGGGATGAAAAGGAACTATCAGAATAAATCTGATAACCTTATTATACGAGGAGGAATAGGGCATGTTTAATCGGAAAAATCATCGCTATATGACTAAAGGCATCGCATTTGAATTACCAGATAATCTCAAATTGTTTTGTTGGCGAGTAATTGATGGCCTAGTTGCTAAAGGGGAAGTGAAGCTGGACTATCTACAAATATTCGAATTTGAAAAAGATGAGGCTCGAAAGAAATTGATTGTTACTCATCGTCAAGAAGAGCCGGAGTATCAGCGTAAATTTGAGTTACTTTTGCTAGAGGAGTATCAGACATGCAAGGTAGAAAAAGTTTGGATCATCGACGATGGAGAAAATCAGACGATGTTGTTACCGAGTGAGTATTAGGAACAAAAATATTTTAAACAAGATAAGTGTGCAACAAATGTCAATGACAAAGCGAAAGAAATAAAGCATGCCATCGGAGCAGGCAATGTCAATTTAATGTAGGTATTATAAAGGTGAGGGAGAAAGGAGGGTATTTTGACTAATCAAAATAAGGCGGATGGACTAAATGGAGTCTATAAACAATTAGCTAAGATAGTAGGATTGGATAATTGTTTAGCCATTTATAAAGAATTTAAAGGTATTACGGTTACATTTCCAACAAAATTAATTGATTCGTCTTTTGTTAAACAGGAATTAGAAAAAGGAATAGCGGCTGGGAAGGAGTATTCGCGGCATGAGATTCAGCAGATGGCGGTGTACTACGACTATTCAGAACGTCAGGTTAGGCGGTATCTAAAAGAAATTAACGAGCAGTTAAAGCAGAATGATTCAAAAATTGAAGAAGCATCGATCCCTTATTTTGCCAAATGGCTTCAACAGAATAAAGAAATTGAGAGAGGTGATAATTAAAATGAGGATTAAACGGATGATGATTTCTAGTGCCATGGAAATATCATCAGCTTGTAGTAATAAAGAAAAAGGAAATAAAGCAAAGGTAAAAATGCACCGCAAATAGCAAGTAATTATTATTCAATGAGAGAGTATGGCCACTGTTAATATAGAAAGGTTGAATTAATAATGTTAACAAAAGCACGAAAGATTTTATTAAAGCAGTTCGGAATAGAATCCAGTGAAGAAGAGTGGGGATTCGAAAGTGCCGTTATAGAAAGAGAACTAGTATACCCAAGGTTGTTGCAAAAGGAGACAGTGCCAGATTTAGTGATGCATCATGTTTATTTATTTGATGATGGCCTATCCAAAAGTGGCTATATAGTCTATTTTATTACGGATGAAACAAATAATCGAGAGTATATCCGAGGTGTATTAGTAGGTGGGAGCTTAACCTGGATTCAAACGAGATCGAGTGAAATGTTGGCGGGTTTTGAATTTCTATACGATGAAGTGCTAAGATAAGAAATTGGAGTAGCAAATCAAAAGAAATAAGAGGTTAGTTTATTAAGAAAGGTGAAGATGAGAGTGAAAAGGAAACTTATTTTGATTATTAGTTTCTTAGTATTGCTAACGGGCTGTGGCAATAAAGTGGACGTTAATCAGGCATATAATAAGGCTATGCAAAAAGCAAAGGAAGCGATTGTTGAAAAAAAGTTCGATCAGGCCGAAGGATTTGTAGAGTTGGCGTTGGAAAGTAACTCAACCAATAAAGAGGCCAAAAATATATTAGGTCAATTAACCACTTGAATCAATTTCATAATTTCAATGCCTTGCGGCATAAGGGGTTGAATTAAATAAAAAAAGAGAACCTCCCCATTTTTGATATAATGTAAGTGCAAACAAAACATAATCAAAAAGGAGT
>NZ_JCAQHY010000061.1:0-1852 GCF_059621045.1 Vagococcus sp. WN80Y | reverse complement strand
TACTCCGCCCACAGGCTTTTCCTTTTGTTCTTTCAGCCATTGGGATTGCCCTAGTCGCAAGCCTCGCAAGTCGTCTCGGATTTTACCGAAACTGGGGTGGTAGTCTGATTGTCGGCAGTATACTTGCCGTGGTTTCAGTGATTATCTCCGCGCCGATTGTTGTCTATCTCTTTGGCGGTGTCACTGGTACTGGCACAAGTATTGCCACTGGCTTATTGCTTGCTAGTGGTCGCCAAATGATGAGCTCCGTGATGACCACTGGGTTACTATTTGGCATGATTGACAAGATGGGAACCTCACTGATGGTCTACCTCTTGCTGAAAAATCTCCCTCTAACCAAACTCGTCCAATTTCCCTATGGACACTACTTTTTCAGAGGGCAATCCGATGAATTGTAAACTAGTGGAGTGGTACCCCATAACGAAATTAGTTTGGTTAGCGGTAATTATAATTAGTGCGCTACTGTTAGGTCGTTGGGAGAAAAATCTAATTATACTGGCAATGCTATTAATCATTTGTTTACTAAATGGCGTTTTTGGCTCAATAGTCAAGAAGCTAATCAAAAGCTTTAGTCTACTCATTATCTTGCTAATCATCATCCAAGGCCTGTTTTTTACCTCAGGTGAAGCAGACATTTTTATCGGACCATTGGTACTGAAAAGCCTCGGCTTAGTTTACGGACTGAATCTATCGAGTGTAATTTTAGTGATCGGGTTAGGCAGTTTTTTACTCATCGAAACTACCTTGATTAAGGACATGACGTCGGCACTAGAAAAACAAGGCTTAAGCAAAAGAAGTGCCTATGTCGTAATGGCGGCCTTTCAGATTATTCCCGAGCTCTGCCAACAAACCGCGCGCATCGTTGTCGCCCAACAAGCACGGGGGATGCTCGTCACAGGTAACTTGCTTAGTCGGATGCGCGCCTATCTGCCGATTATGGGAACCCTCCTCGTCAGTGCGATTGTCGCCACCGAAGAGCGAGCTTTGACCTTAGAAGCACGAGGCTTTTCAACCATCGAAAAGTCTCACATACGAGAAATAATGCCCCATTCCTATGATAAATGGCTACAGCTTCTAGCTGTGATGGTACTAGTAGTTGTAAGCGGATGGCAGGTGACCAAATGGTTTTTATAGAACTTAAAAAACGTCTCTTACCGCTATCCGATTAGCCAAAAGTGGGCGTTACGCGAGGTTAGCGAAGGCTTTGAGGAAGGCAAAATTTATGGATTGATTGGTGCCAATGAATCAGGTAAGACCACCATTAGTCAGCTACTGATCGGCTTCATCCCTCAGTTTTATCAAGGGGAGTTAGTCGGTGAGGTCACCTTTGAGGGGCAATCACTTTTTGATCAATCAATCTCTAGCTTAGTCGGGAAAATTGGCTACGTCTTTCAAAATCCATTTAATCAATTAAGTGGTATTAAGGAAACGGTTTTTGAAGAACTGGCTTATGGCTTGGAGAATTTAGGAATCGAGTCAAAGGAAATGACGAAGCGAATAGAAGACACTATCCAGCTTTTCAAGCTCGAAGACTTACGTGATCGCCATCCCTTTAAGCTGTCAGGTGGGCAACAGCAAAGAGTCGCCTTTGCTGCGACCTATGTCATGAATCCCGACGTCTTTGTGCTAGATGAGCCCACCGCTCAGCTTGACCCTGCCAGTAGTCGCGAAATCTATCAGTTAATTGGCTTACTAAAGGAACGAGGCAAGACGGTTTTTATTATTGAGCAGATCGTTGATTTATTAGCACCATGGGTTGATGAGTTATTGTTAATGGATCAAGGAAAAGTGGTGAAGCGGGGAACTTGGCAAACGGTCATCACCTCACCAGAATTTGAAGGATCAGGGGTTC
>NZ_JCAQHY010000060.1:0-1851 GCF_059621045.1 Vagococcus sp. WN80Y | reverse complement strand
TACTCCGCCCACAGGCTTTTCCTTTTGTTCTTTCAGCCATTGGGATTGCCCTAGTCGCAAGCCTCGCAAGTCGTCTCGGATTTTACCGAAACTGGGGTGGTAGTCTGATTGTCGGCAGTGTACTTGCTGTGGTTTCAGTGATTATCTCTGCACCAATCGTCGTCTATCTCTTTGGCGGTGTCACTGGTACAGGCACGAGCATTGCCACTGGCTTATTGCTTGCTAGTGGTCGCCAAATGATGAGCTCCGTGATGACCACAGGGTTACTATTTGGCATGATTGACAAGATGGGAACCTCACTGATGGTCTACCTCTTGCTGAAAAATCTCCCCTTAACCAAACTCGTCCAATTTCCCTATGGACATTACTTTTTCAGAGGGCAATCCGATGAATTGTAAACTAGTCGAGTGGTACCCCATAACGAAATTAGTTTGGTTAACGGTAATTATAATTAGCGCATTACTGTTAAGCAAATGGCAATTAAATCTAATTATTTGAATGCTTTTATCTATTATCTGTGGTTTAAATGGCAAGTTTAAATTAATACTTAAAAAGCTAATCAAAAGCTTTGGCCTACTCATCATCTTATTACTCATCATCCAAGGCCTGTTTTTTACCTCAGGTGAAGCAGACATTTTTATCGGACCGTTGGCACTGAAAAGCCTCGGCTTAGTTTACGGACTGAATCTATCGAGTGTTATTTTAGTTATCGGGTTAAGTAGTTTTTTGCTGATCGAAACCACCTTGATTAAGGACATGACGTCGGCATTAGAAAAACAAGGCTTAAGCAAAAGAAGTGCCTATGTCGTAATGGCAGCTTTTCAGATTATTCCCGAGCTCCGCCAACAAACCGCGCGCATCGTCGTCGCCCAACAAGCACGGGGGATGCTCGTGACAGGTAGCTTACTTAGTCGGATGCGCGCCTATCTACCGATTATGGGGACGCTTCTCGTCAGTGCAATTGTCGCCACCGAAGAGCGAGCTTTGACCTTAGAAGCACGCGGTTTTTCAACCATCGAAAAGTCTCATATCCGAGAAATAATGCCCCATCCCTATGATAAATGGCTACAACTTCTAGCCGTGATGGTCCTAGTCACTATAAGTGGATGGCAGGTGACAAAATGGTTTTTATAGAACTTAAAAATGTCTCTTACCGCTATCCGATCAGCCAAAAGTTGGCGTTACGTGAGGTTAGCGAAGGCTTTGAGGAAGGCAAGATTTATGGGGTGATTGGTGCCAATGAATCAGGTAAGACCACCTTTAGTCAGCTACTGATTGGCTTTATCCCTCACTTTTATCAAGGGGAGCTAGTCGGCGAGGTGACCTTCGAGAGGCAATCACTTTTGGAACAATCAATCTCTAGCTTAGTCGGGAAAATCGGTTATGTCTTTCAAAATCCTTTTAACCAATTAAGTGGCATTAAAGAAACAGTTTTTGAAGAACTGGCCTATGGCTTGGAGAATTTAGGGATCGAGCCAAAGGAAATGACGAGACGGATAGAAGAAACTCTCCAGCTTTTCAAGCTCGAGGACTTACGCGAGCGCCATCCCTTTAAGCTGTCAGGTGGGCAACAGCAAAGAGTCGCCTTTGCTGCGACCTATGTCATGAATCCCGACGTTTTTGTGCTAGATGAGCCCACCGCTCAGCTTGACCCTGCCAGTAGTCGCGAAATCTATCAGCTGATTGGCTTACTGAAGGAACGAGGCAAGACGGTTTTTATTATTGAGCAGACCGTTGATTTATTAGCACCATGGGTTGATGAGTTATTGTTAATGGATCAAGGAAAAGTGGTGAAGCGGGGAACTTGGCAAACGGTCATCACCTCACCAGAATTTGAAGGATCAGGGGTTC
>NZ_JCAQHY010000059.1:0-1812 GCF_059621045.1 Vagococcus sp. WN80Y | reverse complement strand
GAAAAGGGAACAACACTAGGACGACCTAGTCGAACCAAAGAAGTGGATCAAGCCCTAAAACTTTACCAAGAAACTGATTTATCTGTTGGAGAAATCGCTAAGCACTGTCAGATCTCAGCGCCTACTATCTATCATAATTTAAGAAAAAGAGGGATTCCTTGTCGAACAGTGTCAAAGTAGCTCATTTAACAACCGCCTATTCTCACATCTTGGCCCCTATCGATTCCATAATATGAGACCCTTTCTCACCCATTTTAGTGTATAATTAAACCATTATTAATTATAGGAGGAAGCATCATGGCCCTTATAGGTTACGCTCGCTCAGGCATGGCCCATCTGAATATAGATACTCAAATCGCTATCTTAACGTCTTATGGGGTGACGACACTTTATACAGAGTCACCCGACCATATAAAGAGACATAATAAGAGCGTTCTAGATACCTTATCTCCTACTTTACAATCAGGAGATACTCTTGTGAGTGTCAACTTAAGTTGTTTGGATAAAAGGGCTAAGCAACTCCTTGACCTGTTGACAACCTTTTTCCAAAAAGGGGTCACGTTTATCAGTCTTCAAGATGAGATTGACACCTCTTCCTCAATGGGAAAAACTGTTTTACACACGCTAGATGCGTTAGTTGACATGGAAACTAGTCTCACTGCCGAACGTATCAAAACGGGCTTAGCCACTGTTAAAGAAAAAGGAACAACATTAGGTCGTCCCACTCTTGACAATACTCAACTAGAAAAGGCTCTTGAGTTATATTTGAACTCCACAATGCCTGTTTCGGAAATTGCACAAGCCTGTCACCTTTCCAGACGTTCCATCTATCGCTATATTCGTTTACGTCAACTTCCACATCGCCTTCCAAACTAATTGGCAAACAAGTATCCATCAATCAGAAGACTTACCAGAATGAAACATGTCTTTAACTTATTTTGCACTCATGACAACTACTCTTGAGTTGCCATCGTTATGAATTTCTACCTCTGGTAGTTCAGGAATAGTTGGGTACTCCAACTCATCACCACAACTTGCTTCTTTTGAAGTTGCGCAAGTCGTGCTTTGATGGTCTTAAGGTCCTTCCCGAGTACATGCACACTGGCTATCACAACCGTATCCCCTGGGACAAGTCGATCAGTCATTCGCTCAAATTCTTCTTGTTTCCCTTTTCTTTTAGAGGGCTCAATAAAAATCGCCTCACAGTCATAATCTGAGACGATTTTTAATTGATCATTAAGGGGTAATGGAGCCCGTTGTCTGACATATCCATATATCGCCATCACACACCTCTTTCTTAGCCATTTACGTTTAGTTCAGTTTGGCTTTTGGTCCGCTCTTCTTGTTGGGTATACTTATACACACTTCCCAATGACACCCCACACTCAGTGGCAATTTGTCGCATGGACCATTTTTGGTCATGGTATAAAAAACTAATTCGATCAATCGTTTGCTCATCAATCGTCGGACGGCCAATCACGCGTCCTTCTTGACGAGCCAGGTCAATATTTTCTTTCATTCGTTCACTCCGACACGCGGTATCCGTTTCTAAAAACAGATCGAACAGCTGATAAAAGGCCGGTGTCTTAGACGTATCCACCTGATCGTCACTGCTGATCAACCGAATATTCCTTTCTTGGAATAACGTCATAAGGGACTTCAAGCCACGCAGCCCTTTCCCAAATACTTTTAAGGTCATCACGACGACCTGATCGTTTGGTTGTAACAGCTCTAATAGTTTGGTTAATTCGGATTCCTCAAACAAGGAATCCGTTTCAACAAATAATTCCTCACAGTTATACGTCATGAGGT
>NZ_JCAQHY010000013.1:0-544 GCF_059621045.1 Vagococcus sp. WN80Y | reverse complement strand
ATTTGGCTGTATTAGTTTGTTTAGGCTATCTCTGCCAAGTGCTGACTCAAGTAACGGGCCTTAATAACGCGATTGTCCAAATTATCGTGGGAATTGTTTTAGGGTATTTTGGTTTAATCGAACCCAAGCCCATGGATAAATCAGCCTCGACAGGTATTCTTAATCTGGCGTTGTTTGCCAGCTTTATGAGCTCCTTTGCCTTGGCCACATGGTCAGTTGTGGTGGCCTTAATCGTTAAAATTGTCATTCTGATGGTGATTGCCTTAGTGGCGATTTTCCTCGCTACCTACTTTTTCGGCAAGCTTTTTGGTTACTCGCCTTACATGACCTTTGCGATTGGCCTGAACTGTTTCCTTGGTTTTCCTTTTAATTTTGCCTTAACCACCGAAGCCATTAAAGGGGCGACCAGTGACCAAGCCGAAGCCGATTATTTAACCGCCTATATGATGCCTAAAATGATCATCGCAGGCGTTGTCTCCGTCTCTCTTGTGTCAGCCATATTAGCAGGAATCTTCGCTGGCATTGCTTTTAAGTGATAATTATT
>NZ_JCAQHY010000058.1:0-1781 GCF_059621045.1 Vagococcus sp. WN80Y | reverse complement strand
GGAAAGCTCAGAAATGGAGAGAGTGAGATGAAACATAAAATAAATGCGCTAGTCTGGTACAAAATGACTTGGCAAAGACCATTTACTTTTGACAATATAGTTTCGTTAGTTAGTCACATAGCAACTAGTGAAGCTAAAGTCCGACCACTAGTATTTGAAATCCGTTCAGAGGGTGGAAAAATCAATTACTTTCTAGGCATAGATAAAACAGAAGTAAATACAATTTTTCAGTTGTTTAAATCACACGGCAATATTGAGTTTGGTCAAGAGCTGGTAGCTAATACTACGCTGAGAAAGCCCGTAAAAGTCGCCAAGAAGCTACACATGACCAAGCCTATACTTTCACTCAAAACAGACAATGCGGAGAATCTAGCCCGCACCACGCTTGCTGGTATGGCTCAGGTGGCGACTGGCGACCAAATCGCAATTCAAATTATAATTGGCTCAAATACGCTTCAACCTGAGAACTTGCCTAAAAATCTACCTTCTCCAGAGGCTAGCTGGTGGAATATTATTGCTGGCAATGTGCCAAACGCCTCTAGTGATATTAGAACGTCCATAAAAGATAAAGTTAGTTCACATCGTTTACCATGCGTGATTAGAATCGGCGCTTACGCAAAAGAGGAAGCTAAAGCCAAAAGCTACATTTTAAACGTTTTATCTTCCCTTAGAGGTTTAGAAGCTCGAGGCATACGTATTTCTATGCAAACAGAACAACCGCTCTATTTGAATCAAGTTAAAACCTTATTCAGATATCCGCTAAGATTAAACGTCAAAGAACTGGCAAACTTGTTTTTACTGCCAGTTGGCAAACTGGATTTTCTAGGTGTTGCACCGCTACACCCGAAAATTCTATTGCCTCCTAAAAACCTGAGGAATCCAACGAAAAATATTCGTGCCTTTGGCGAAACTTTGAACGAGAATCCAGAAGACAAGCACCTGTTACATCTTGATTTGCACAACGCTTTAAAAAATTTGTTTGTCGTTGGACCGACTGGAAGCGGTAAGAGTGTAATCTTAGAAAACTTAGTCCTAGCAGATATTGAAAATGGACATGGTGCAGTTGTGATTGATCCAAAATATAGTTTGGTGGCTTCAATCGCTGAAAAAATACCAGAACACAGACTTAAAGACGTGGTTATTCTGGATTTAACCAGTAATAAACCACTCGGAATAAATCCACTTAGCTTTATAGATGGTAAAAGCCCTGAACTAGTCGCTGAGACGGTTTTAAGTAGCTTGCGTGGATTGTTCCCAGATTTTGGAATATACACAGAAGAACTGCTCACAACAGGGCTTTTAACGTTAGCTAGAAACAAGAACACCACTCTTTTACATTTACCCTTGTTGTTCACTAACGAAAAATTCCGCCATAAAATGACTGCCAACCTTACAGACATGTATTTAAAGAGCTACTGGCAAGCCTTTGAAGCTCAATCCGAAAAAGACCGCAACCAACAATTAGCCCCACTTATTCGCCGTTTAAACGTACTTTTAATGCGCCCAGCTTTCAGGGGCTGTTTAGGACAAGCAGAGCCAAAGTTTAACCTGGGAGATGTGTTCACAAAAAATAAAATTCTATTAGTTCCGTTAAATTCTGGCGTCGTTGGGCAAACGGTGGCTGAGATGGTTGGCAGTCTAATTATTAACCTACTCTTTGACGTGGCAATGAAGCGAGCCGAACTAAGCGAAGAACAAAGGCAGCCGATTTCTTTGGTGGTGGACGAATTTCATGCCTACATTAAAAAATCGGCTGGTAAATTTGAACAAATTTTGGCGCT
>NZ_JCAQHY010000057.1:0-1781 GCF_059621045.1 Vagococcus sp. WN80Y | reverse complement strand
GGAAAGCTCAGAAATGGAGAGAGTGAGATGAAACATAAAATAAATGCGCTAGTCTGGTACAAAATGACTTGGCAAAGACCATTTACTTTTGACAATATAGTTTCGTTAGTTAGTCACATTGCCACTAGCGAATCTAAAAACCGACCGCTAGTGTTTGAGGTTCGTTCAGACGGTGGCAAGATTAACTATTTTCTAGGCATGGAGAAAACAGAAGTGAAAAATATCATGCAACTGTTTAAATCACATGGCAATATCGAGTTTGGACAAGAACTACGAGCAGACACTACGCTTAGAAAGCCTGTAAAAGTCGCTCAGAAGATCCAAATGACAAAACCTATACTTTCACTCAAAACCGACAATGCTGAGAACCTAGCCCGCACCACGCTTGCTGGTATGGCTCAGGTAGCAACTGGCGACCAAATCGCAATTCAAATTATAATTGGCTCAAATACGCTTCAACCTGAGAACTTGCCTAAAAATCTACCTTCTCCAGAGGCTAGCTGGTGGAATGTTATTGCTGGCAATGTGCCAAACGCCTCTAGTGATATTAGAACGTCCATAAAAGACAAAGTTAGTTCACATCGTTTACCCTGTGTGATTAGAATAGGCGCTTATGCAAAAGAGGAAGCCAAAGCTAGAAGTTACATTTTAAACGTCTTATCTTCCCTTAGAAGTTTAGAAGCTCGTGGCATACGTATTTCTTTACAAAAAGAACAACCGCTTTATCTAAATCAAGCTAAGACTATGTTTAGATACCCACTTAAACTAAACGTCAAAGAATTGGCAAATTTGTTTTTACTACCCGTTGGCGAATTAGATTTTCTAGGAGTTGCATCACTCCATCCAAAAATCTTATTGCCACCTAAAAACCTGAGGAATCCAACAAAAAATATTCGTGCCTTTGGCGAAACTTTGAACGAAAACCCAGACGACAAACGTCTTTTGCACCTTGATTTGCACAATGCTTTAAAAAATTTGTTTGTTGTTGGACCGACTGGCTGTGGTAAAAGTCAACTTTTAGAGAATCTTTGCCTTGCAGATATTTCAAACGGTTATGGTGTCGTCGTGATTGATCCAAAATATAGTTTGGTGGCTTCGATCGCCGAAAAGATACCAGAACACCGTTTAAAAGACGTGGTTATTCTGGATTTAACCAGCAACCACCCACTAGGCATAAATCCACTTAGCTTTATTGACGGTAAAAGTCCTGAACTAGTCGCTGAGACGGTTTTAAGTAGCTTACGTGGATTGTTCCCAGACTTTGGAATTTACACCGAAGAGCTACTCACAACTGGCTTGCTAACGCTTGCCAGAAATAAGAACACTACTCTTTTACATTTACCCTTATTATTCACTAACGAAAAATTTCGCCACAAGATGACCGCCAGCCTAACGGACATGTATTTAAAGAGCTACTGGCAAGCCTTTGAAGCTCAATCCGAAAAAGACCGCAACCAACAATTAGCCCCACTTATTCGCCGTTTAAACGTACTTTTAATGCGTCCAGCTTTCAGGGGCTGTTTAGGACAAGCAGAGCCAAAGTTTAACCTGGAAGATGTGTTCACAAAAAATAAAATTCTATTAGTTCCGTTAAATTCTGGCGTCGTTGGGCAAACGGTGGCTGAAATGGTCGGTAGTTTAATAATTAATTTACTATTTGATGTGGCAATGAAGCGAGCCGAACTAAGCGAAGAACAAAGGCAGCCGATTTCTTTGGTGGTGGACGAATTTCATGCCTACATTAAAAAATCGGCTGGTAAATTTGAACAAATTTTGGCGCT
>NZ_JCAQHY010000056.1:0-1770 GCF_059621045.1 Vagococcus sp. WN80Y | reverse complement strand
GTGATGGCTGCTCCTGTATAAGCCTCTGTTAGGTTGGCCTTGTTTAAGGTCACTTGACTAAATAAGGCAGGAGTGGTCTCTTGATAGCCTAAGGCTTTCTTGTAATAAAAATAGCCATCCTCCCCGTCACTCCAATCAGTGGTGTTAAATGGAATCGTTAGCTGAGCCTTTGGTCCTTGGTAACCTGCCGGCAGTAGCTGTGTCTCTCCTCCACTTAGCTTTGCCACAATTGTTGGCAAGACCATCACCCGAATAAAGCTGGGGGACTCCTGTGGATTCGTAATGGTCACTTTTTTAGTGAGGGGCACATCTGGCTTAGTCTCTTTTGGCGGGGTAAAGTCTTCCTTAATCGTCACTTCAAACCGCGTAAAACTAAACTCATTCACCGCCTCGTCTGTATCCTTTTGGGCAGCCAAGCTCCCTCTAATGACACTACCAATCGCCAGTGTGACGGCAATTAAGGTGAAAAGGAGGGCCCATTTTTTAGGAGAAAAAGCCCACGCTGCTTTCTTTTTGCTCGTTGTTCTTTTTTTTCTTGCTGGTCGTCTTTGGCTCATACGCGTCTCCTCCCTACTTTCCTAAATAGCCTTTGATCATGTCGTACACTGGACCACTTGTCCCAATCCCCCACTGACTACTGATGGCACTCGTGGTATCATGAGCCTCTAAATACGGATTCAACTGATACAAGGCGCCTTTATAGGCATTAGGTGCTGATAGAGATAGCGTCACACTATCTAATAGAGGCTCACTGATTTTTCCTGGTTGGAGAAGTTCCGAGTAATAGAAATAACCATCGGCATATAACCAGTAATTCTTGGTTCCTGCTGGTGGTGCGGTTGGGTTCATCCCAGAAGCAAAATTCAAGGTCACATACTGAAAGGGTTGGGTTAATCGGTTAGCATTGTTGAGTTTATAGCGGTCTTTGCCGTTGGTTTGGTCTGCGATAAACGCTTGATTAGCCACATAATAAGACCCCTTTACTTCATAAGTGCCTCCTTTGTCAGCCGCCGGCTGCCAGGTCTTCTGATCGTTTGCTTTCACGGTTGGTTTCACTTCCTTTGGAGAGTTGATCAGATCTCCATTCCCCTTTTTATCCGTGACATCTACTTTGAATGACAAAAAATACTCATAGAGCGAAAGACGGACTAAAGCCGGCACTCTCCCTGTATTTTGAACACGGATTTGTTTGGTCGTATCTGTTCCTGGTTGCCAGGTTAAATTAGGCTGAAACACTTCGGTAATCTCGGCCTCAAAGCGACTTCCCTCAAATTTATTGGTCGCCGAATCCGCTGAGGTAAACCACGCATAGGTACTTCCTAGAACCATTAGACTAGAAAAGAGTAGGGCAAAAACGCCCCATATTAAATTGACTCGTTTGGCTGATCCCTTCGTTCGCCGACTCTTTTTACGAGTCCCACGACGGTGTGATTGTTTCATGTGATGATACTCCTCTCTCTAGCATAATCGTTATAAGAAATGCCTCATGACATGTCTCATTTATCTGCGTTGTTCCCGTTTCTTTTTAATAATAAGTAAGACCATTAAGACCAACAGCATCCCAATACAAAGAGCAATGAGCATTTGCCGCCATTCTTCTCCTGTTTGTGGCAATCTTGGAAAGGTTGGTTTAGAGGGTGAGGGTTTCTTAGGGGTAGTTGGCTCTTTTTTAATCGCACGAAACTCCCAGACATTCTCTGTCACGCTTTTTTTGACAAAATCCTTTTCCGTATAATGACTGTCCATTTCAAATTTCGCAATCAGCTTATG
>NZ_JCAQHY010000055.1:0-1751 GCF_059621045.1 Vagococcus sp. WN80Y | reverse complement strand
TGTTTTGTCGTCCTCGTGCGAAAGTATGTGGAAAAAGAAAAGCAAGCGACTTATTTGGGGATTAATACCGCCATGTACCAACTATCGGCGGGACTAGGCTCGGTGTTTGGTGGCTATATGACCCAGTATTTATCTTGGGAGGGGACACTTTTAGTTCCTGTATTGGTCTTGATGACGATTCCTTTCTTTTTGAAATACTTACCAAATGACGAGCATAAGGTCGAAGGTCAACACTTGGATAGTTTGGGGATTGTGTTGATTACCTTATTATTCGGCTTAATGCTTTATGCCATTAGTACGAAGAATTTGATTTATGCAGGCGGAAGCTTAGGGATTATGGTGATTTACGGGCTCTATGCCAGTAAAGCCGCCAATCCAATTATTGATTTAAGTCTTTTTAAAATCAAAAGCTTATTACCGGGGACGGCAGTCGGCGCCTTGATCTACAGCGTTCAGCTGAGCTTTTTCTTTATCTTTGTCTTTTTGATTTCGGCTTCTTATGAAGTGGAGCTATCGATTGTAGGTTTGATGTTTATTCCCGCTAATTTTAGTGCCTTTTTATCAGGTCTAGCCTCAGGATTTATTACAAAGAAAATCGGCCCTCAGCGCTGTTATTACTTAGGGTGTACGATTATCGCCACTTCTTTACTGATGTTTAGCTTTTTACTAGGTGGACCGATTATCTTTATGTGGATTGCCTTAAGTCTGTTTGGGATTGGCTACACGATTATTTTTCCAGGCTATTACTCAGTCTTTTCTAACAGCTTGCCAAAAGCCTCGGTTGGTCGGGGGATGGCGATTTCCACTTTGTTAAGTCGGATCTATTATGCGGTCTCTATTGCGGCAGTTGGCTTATTGATTTCAGATAAGACTTTGGCTTTTAAGTTCTTGCCAAGTCTGGCAACAACCTCGGACATGTACATTTATTCTAATGTGTGTTTGTTGTTAGTGGTGGTGGTCATTGCCTCAATGGTCCTTTACAAAACAACGTTTTCTGATGTAAGCTTGGTCAATGAAGTGGAAGAAGGAGGACAAGATGAGTAAATTAATTATCGATTGTGACACAGGAATTGACGATGCCCTTGCGATTGCCTATGCTGTGGGCAACGAAGAGGTCGAGCTGTTGGGTGTGACGGTGTCTTATGGGGTGGCACCTCTCACGTTGACTTACCGCAATACCCGTACTGTTTTGGATTTATTAGGTTACGAAGATCTGCCAGTTCTTCTAGGAAGCGATCAACCAATCCTTAGAGAGCGTGAATACAGTGGCAGGTTCCATGGCGACGATGGACTGGGAAATCGCTTAGGCGCGGTCTCAGAGCTTGATGGAGAGATGGCGCCAGATGTAAGCGCATGGGAATTTATTGCTCACCAAGTTGATTGTTACCCAGATGAGATTACCTTAGTGACAACGGGGCCTCTAACGAATCTGTTAATTTTGATAAAGGAGTACCCAAAAATAGTGGAACGATTGAAAAAAATTGTGGTGATGGGGGGCGCGTTGACAACTGAAGGCAATGTCAGTAAAGTCGCGGAAGCCAATATTTACATCGATCCAGAAGCTGCTGATGAAGTGTTTAAAAGTGGCTTCCCGCTCACGGTCGTGCCACTGGATGTGACCCGTCGAACTCTCTTAACTCGGCAAGAGGTTGCCAAGTGGGAAAAAAGCGAAAACGGTGCTGGTCCCTTTTTCGCCTCAATGTTAGACTTTTATCTATCGGCTTATGAGACTTACCATCCTTATTTGGCTG
>NZ_JCAQHY010000054.1:0-1718 GCF_059621045.1 Vagococcus sp. WN80Y | reverse complement strand
GTTATTTTTTTAGTTGGATTTTGGACGATTTTTCCGAAAGATATCTTAGAGATATCCGGAATCAAAACCTTATCCGATATTATGATTTCCTTTATTTTAATTCACGTCGGCACCATGTTTAATGTCAAGGATATGCTACGGGAGTGGAAGGTTGTTGTCACTACTCTGGCAGCTGTCGCTGGCATTGTGACCGCTATTTTATTAATTGGCACCCTGATATTTGATAAGGCCACCGCCTTTACTGCCGCAGGTCCGATGACCGGTGGGGGAATGGCGGCTTTAATCATGCAAGGTGCCGCCACCGAAGCTGGCAAGCCTGAACTAGGTATGCTGGCCATGATGATTTTTGTGATGCACGGCTTCTTCGGCTTCCCACTAACAGCGACGATTCTTGGCAAAGAAAGTCAGCGATTGCTTAGTGATTACCGAGAGACCACTGCCTCATCTGTTTCTAAAACCGTTTCTGACACAGAGACAACGTCAACAGACATTCCAACAGACGCCCCTCGGCGTCCGCTATACGAGCTTGTTCCAGAACGATTTCGTTCTCCGACCTATTATTTAGCGCTGTTAATCTGTTTAGGCTATCTCTGCCAAGTGCTGACTCAAGTCACTGGCCTTAATAACGCGATTGTTCAGATTATCGTGGGAATTGTCTTAGGGTATTTTGGTTTAATCGAACCCAAGCCTATGGACAAATCAGCCTCGACAGGTATTCTTAATCTGGCTTTGTTTGCCAGCTTTATGAGCTCCTTTGCCTTGGCCACGTGGTCAGTTGTGGTGGCTTTAATCGTTAAAATTGTCATTCTGATGGTGATTGCCTTAGTGGCGATTTTCCTTGCCACTTACTTTTTCGGCAAGCTTTTTGGTTACTCGCCTTACATGACCTTTGCGATTGGCTTGAACTGTTTCCTAGGCTTTCCCTTTAATTTTGCGTTAACGACTGAAGCCATCAAAGGGGCGACCAGTGACCAAGCCGAAGCCGATTATTTAACCGCCTATATGATGCCTAAAATGATTATCGCAGGCGTCGTCTCCGTCTCCCTTGTGTCAGCCATATTAGCAGGAATCTTCGCTGGTATTGCCTTTAATTAATTCGTCTCAAAGAAAAAAGGAGGAACCAAATGACCTATGATTTTACTACCAGTCGCGATCGTTTAGCTGATGGTTCGGCTAAATGGCACCAAATGCGCGACAGTTATCCTGATTTACCAACAGATATCGTGCCCTTATCAGTGGCAGATACTGATTTACTTCATCCATCAGAGTTGATCGAGGGCTTGAAGACTTACCTAGAGTCGATGGTTTTAGGCTACACCCAACCGACTGACAGCTATTATGAGGCGGTCATCGACTGGATGGCGCGCCGTCATCAGTGGCAGATCGAAAAAGACTGGCTGGTTGTCTCGCCAGGTATCGTGACGGCGCTTTATCATTCAGTCAAAGCCTATACGGAAGTGGGCGAGGGTGTTTTGATTTTATCACCTGTTTATTATCCTTTTCGAGTAGCCATTGAAAAGTCAGGTCGCGAGGTGATTGCCAGCTCACTCGTCAATCAGAACGGTCACTATACCATTGATTTTGTAGACCTAGAAGCCAAAGCCAGCTTGCCAAAAAATCGTTTACTGATTTTTTGTAGTCCACATAATCCAGTGGGCCGTGTCTGGCGCCAAGCAGAACTAGAAGAAGTTGACCGGATTTGTCGCAAGCATCAGGTG
>NZ_JCAQHY010000053.1:0-1582 GCF_059621045.1 Vagococcus sp. WN80Y | reverse complement strand
AACACCAACATTCTTGATTCGCTCAGTTTTTGGATCATTTCAACATGAATTTAGAAATAGCTAAGCACAATACCTGACTCTCTCGATTTAAGTTGTCCTTTATCTTGACATAGTACCATGGTTTGCCAAATTTGGTCTAGAGCACTTTAACAGATAGTTGTTAAAGTGTTCTTTCTATTTTGTAAATAACTTCCTCCAAGTTCTTTATAGCGGGACTGATCGGAAAACATCCGATAAATAACACGTAGTAATAAATGAACCGTCGCAACAACGGCTTTTTTGTGACCGGCATTTCTTCTTATCCGAAAGAAAAATGCCTGAATCCGGTTTGCTTTCCCTTGGGAAACGGCCAAGGCCCCTTGTGCTAACACTTTCTTTAGATAGGAATTTCCTTTTCCTACCCGTTTACTTCGTGTTTTTCCGGCACTTTGATTATTTCCTGGACTTGCTCCCGCCCACGAAGCTAAATGCCCAGAAGTAGGGAAAACAGACATATCTATCCCAATTTCTGCCAGAACAACTGCGGCAGTTCTTCGATTGATTCCCGGTATTTCCTCTAATCGTTCCACATATTCTTCATAGGGGGCAAGATAGTCGTTGATGGTTTCTTCGACTTCCTGAATTTGTTTTTCTAAACACTCAATTTGAGTGAGATGAAGAGCTAACATTTTACGATAATGAGGTGTCATGAATCCTTCTAAGGATTCCAGCAATTGGGGAACCTTTCTGCGTAACGTTGTATAAACACTCTCGAAAACGAGTGCTTCTGTAATAGGCTTATTTTCAATTAACACATAAAGTAAGGCTCTGCCAGATTTCCCATAGATATCTTTCATTACTGAGGTCAATTTGATTCCAGCATGTTGTAAAACCATATGCCCACGATTTTTTTCTCGATTCAGGTCTTCAACTAAATGTTTGCGATAACGGGTTAAGTCTCTCAATTCTTGAATGGGTTCTGGCGGCACAAAACTAGTAGGAACGACCCCTAATCGAGTCAACCGAGCAATCCATTCGGCATCTTTCATATCCGTTTTTTTTCCTGGAATATTTTTGATATGACGAGGATTCGCCAACTGTAACTCAAACTGATTTTGTAAAATACGCCAGACACATTTCCAATAGACACCTGTACTTTCCATACTAATATGCGTGACTTCATAAGAAGTCAACCAATCAGAGAGTTCAAAAAGACCGCGAGTCGTTGTTTCAAAGCTGCCAAAGGCTTTATCTGGGCGTTTTTTCCCTTCAACAGAGCGAAGAACACAAGCAACAATGACTTTTTGATGAATGTCTAATCCAGCACAACAAGACCGAAATACATCTTCCATTTTCACCATTCCTCCTTGAAAAAATGTCCAGAAGAGGCTATTCTACTTATAGAAACAATTTATTTTTATACGCAGGTTCTATGACCTAATGATTGGTGCAAATAAGTAGAATGATCTAGTTTGTCCCTCAAAGTTACTTGGAGCAGAACCTCAATAAGTGATCGACCTACAAAGCCACTCCTGTCACTTTTATTATGACAGGAAATCGTCTGTAGGTCGATCACTTTTGTTTTCATTCTGTTTGGTGAGGG
>NZ_JCAQHY010000052.1:0-1562 GCF_059621045.1 Vagococcus sp. WN80Y | reverse complement strand
GTGGTGAAGCGGGGAACTTGGCAAACGGTCATCACCTCACCAGAATTTGAAGGATCAGGGGTTCGGCGCTCCTTACTAGCTGATTTATATCAAGAAATAAAGGAGGAACCCCATGATAGCAATTGAAATGACTGATTTAAGTTTCTCTCACATACAGGGTGTGCCTCTTTTTGAAAACATCACACTGCGTTTAAACCAAGGCGAGCACCTCGCCCTTATCGGACAAAACGGTGGCGGGAAAACTACCTTGATGAAACTACTGGCGGGATTATTACAGCCCAATCAAGGAGAGATAAAGCTTTTTTCAGAGAATTATGTTGGCCGACCCATTGCCGAATACGCTCACAAAATCGCCTATGTCTTTCAAAATCCAGACGAGCAAATGTTCAATCGAACGGTTAAGGCCGAGCTACTTTTTGGGCCTAAAATGTTGGGTTTTTCAGCAGAAAAGCGAGAGACGTTACTAGCAGAGATTACCAAGCTGTGTCAGCTCGAGGAGGTATTAGTGAGCCATCCTTTTGATTTATCGCCGAGTAAGCGCAAGCGGATTGCTCTTGCCTCTGCCTTGATGATGGATACGCCAATTTTGATGATGGACGAACCAACAGCCGGGCTAGATGGTCATGGCATCCAACAGCTTTCTCAGGTATTGAGCTATCTCAAAGACAAAGGCAAAACAGTTTTGCTGATTAGCCATGATTTGCCCTTCGTCAGAGCACATTTTCAACAAGCCTTGATCTTTTCAAGTTCAGGTCAATTTATCAAAGCTGACGTGTCCAGTGCCTTGTCAAATCCAAGCACCGTTAAACAAGCCAAGCTGACCTTATCATTAGAAAAAGCCGAGGCACGTCGCTTGATCAACGAAGGCAATCTCTCGCTGATGGAATTTGTCTCGACTGTTATGAAAGAAAGGGGCTGACCATGGGACAATCACTGATTTCCCTTAAACCAAGAGGCACCGTCATTACCATTATCTTTCACCAAGACCTCCAAAAATATCTGATGAAACGCTCGCTGCTCCTGATATATGGCACACGAGTTGCCCTGAGTGACTAAGTGTTTTTTAATGAGGAGGCGTTAAAAATGAGTGAAAAAGCAACAAAAGTAACGATTTATGTGGCGATGCCGTGGGTGATTTTTCTGTGTTTCATGCAGGTTTTTAGTGACAAGATGTTTGGCATGATTACGCCGAGTATTGCGGAGTCTTTCCAGATAACTCCCGCAGAGGTCAGTTTACTCACGACCATTGCGGCACTGGTATTTGGTGTCGGTGGGGCGATTTATTCGACCTTATCAGATGTGATGTCCGCTCGTAAGCTATTTACAGTTGGAGCGGCAGCCTTTGGGATTGGCTCGATTTTAGGCTTTGTGTTACAGTTTTCTTTTCCTTTAGTGGTTGTGGCGCGAGTGGTTCAGGTCGCAGGGGCGGCAGTGATTCCCGGTTGTTTTGTCGTCCTCGTGCGAAAGTATGTGGAAAAAGAAAAGCAAGCGACTTATTTGGGGATTAATACCGCCATGTACCAACTATCGGCGGGACTAGGCTCGGTGTTTGGTGGCTATAT
>NZ_JCAQHY010000051.1:0-1559 GCF_059621045.1 Vagococcus sp. WN80Y | reverse complement strand
GTGGTGAAGCGGGGAACTTGGCAAACGGTCATCACCTCACCAGAATTTGAAGGATCAGGGGTTCGGCGCTCCTTACTAGCTGATTTATATCAAGAAATAAAGGAGGAACCCCATGATAGTAATTGAACTGACTGATATAAGTTTCTCTCACATACAGGGGGTGCCTCTTTTTGAAAACGTCACACTGCGTTTAAAGCAAGGCGAACATCTCGCCTTTATCGGACAAAACGGTGGCGGGAAAACCACCTTGATGAAACTACTGGCGGGATTATTACAGCCTGATCAAGGGGAGATAAAGCTTTTTTTAGAGAACTACGTCGGCCGACCCATTGCCGAATACGCCCACAAAATCGCTTATGTCTTTCAAAATCCCGACGAGCAAATGTTCAATCGAACGGTTAAGGCCGAGCTACTTTTTGGGCCTAAAATGTTGGGCTTTTCAGCAGAAAAGCGAGAAGCATTGTTGACTGAAATAACCAAGCTATGTCAGCTCGAGGAGGTATTAGTGAGTCATCCTTTTGATTTATCGCCAAGTAAGCGCAAGCGGATCGCCCTCGCCTCTGCCTTGATGATGGATACGCCAATTTTGATGATGGACGAACCAACAGCCGGGCTAGATGGTCATGGCATCCAACAGCTTTCTCAGGTATTGAGCTATCTCAAAGACAAGGTCAAAACAGTTTTGATGATTAGCCATGATTTGCCCTTCGTCAGAGCCCACTTTCAACAAGCCTTGATCTTTTCAAGTTCAGGTCAATTTATCAAAGCAGACGTGTCCAGTGCCTTGTCAAATCCGAGCACCGTTAAACAAGCCAAGCTGACACTGGCACTAGAAAAAGCCGAGGCACGTCGCTTGATCAACGAAGAAAATCTCTCGCTGATGGAATTCGTCTCAACTGTCATGAAAGAAAGGGAATGATCATGGGACAATCACTGATTTCCCTTAAACCAAGAGGCACCGTCATTACGATTATCTTTCACCAAGACCTCCAAAAGTACCTAATGAAACGTTCGCTTCTCCTGATATATGGCACAGTTGCCCAGAGTAACTAAGTGTTTTTAAATGAGGAGGCGTTAAAAATGAGTGAAAAAGCAACAAAATTAACGATTTATGTGGCGATGCCGTGGGTGATCTTCCTGTGCTTCATGCAGGTTTTTAGTGACAAGATGTTCGGCATGATTACGCCGAGTATTGCGGAGTCTTTTCAGATAACTCCCGCAGAGGTCAGTTTACTCACGACCATTGCGGCTCTGGTATTTGGTGTCGGTGGGGCGATTTATTCGACCTTATCAGATGTGATTTCCGCTCGTAAGCTATTTACAGTTGGAGCGGCCGCCTTTGGGATTGGCTCGATTTTAGGCTTTGTGTTACAGTTTTCCTTTCCCTTAGTGATTGTGGCACGAGTGGTTCAGGTCGCAGGGGCGGCGGTGATTCCCGGCTGTTTTGTCGTCCTCGTGCGAAAGTATGTGGAAAAAGAAAAGCAAGCGACTTATTTGGGGATTAATACCGCCATGTACCAACTATCGGCGGGACTAGGCTCGGTGTTTGGTGGCTATAT
>NZ_JCAQHY010000050.1:0-1425 GCF_059621045.1 Vagococcus sp. WN80Y | reverse complement strand
ATTGCGCCAACGACGGAGTCCCTTCTCACTTTATTACGATGTGAAGGGGACATTGGGACGGTTTACCGACGGCTTGTTCAAGGGAAGTTGACCGACCAGTTGCCACTTAATCAGGCAAGTCCGTCGGACTTAGAGGCCTTGTCCTTAACTGAAAAAAAAGTGGCTAAGGACGGAACGTTGTTAAAGGAAAATCCCCTATCATACCCCCAGCAGTTCAGTATGAATTTAGCCGGAACGATTCTCTCTGATCCTGTTCAGACCATCGTGCCCCTTTTTTTATTGTTAGTGCTACCAGTGATTTTTTTAGGAATGATACGTGTATAGAAAGGAGGAGGTCAGATGGTGTTAGTTAAAGCAGGGGTGCTGGTGGTCCTCTTCCTTAGTTTTTGGGTGTGTGTAACGCAAAGCCGAGTGTGGCTAACGAAGACGCGACCTTCTTCGCGTTCTAAAAAGAAACGAAAGAGAGAACGAGAAAAGAGGCATAAACGACTCGTTATCAGTAGCTGTTTTCTCATTCTGGTTCTATTAACAAGCATGCTGGTAGTCGTTTACGGGTTAATCAAAGTCGAGTTGGGCCAAAATGAGCTGTTCCAACGGATGTCTGAGGTGAGTGTGACTCAAAACGAATTAGAAGAGAGACTAGAGGAATTGGAAAATGGGAACCGACGCGCCACTAACAAGAACCGACAAACCTTAATAGAGAAAGGGCGACCAGGAAAATGACAACCATTAAATTAAGTGATCGCGAGTATCATCAGTTAAAAAAAGCGCTAGACGCTTTGCCGTGGATCTGGCATCGGTATGAAGCGGAATGCCCCAATGATTGGTATCAGTTTAAATATAAACGATCATTACAGACATTTCTAGCAAGTGGCGAAGCAGATAGGCTCCTTCAAGTGAAACCAACCTGGTCGAAGCACGAGTTAAAACTGCCGAAGTCGCAATATGAGTCGTTAAAAGAATGGGCCAGAATTAGCCAAGAGTTGCAGGATATTCTTGATCATCCCCCTTATGGCAGCCAATTACCAGCGAGCTTAAGTAAACCCATCAGGTTGATTCAAGCGACCCGGGACTTAATTAACAAGTAAAAACGAAGGGAGGGAAGACGATGCGAATTGGATACACCATTTTAGGGGATCAGCCATTGGCTGTTAGGCAATTAAAAGAACGCGGACAGTGTGAGAAAATCGTGGCTTTATCGGTGGTAAGAGAGCCACTTCAATGCTTGTTGTCTTTTTTGACAGAGGTTGGTGAGGCAGAGGTCGTCGTGTTAGATGTCACCCACTTAGGGTTACAGGTGAGTCAATATGAGGCAGTCGTTAAGACCTTGGAAACCCACCCCTGTACGATCCGTTTTATTGAAAAGAATGGCGACTCAGATACCGCTTACCTCGCATGTCTCAGTCAATTGGCTCAACAAGAGAA
>NZ_JCAQHY010000049.1:0-1396 GCF_059621045.1 Vagococcus sp. WN80Y | reverse complement strand
TTCATGCCTAATTTTTCTGCATAAGCGGTAATAGCTTTTTCAAAACAAGATAATGGCGGACGAACTGTGCCTGCCCCTATTTGACCAATCCCAGCTTTTTTATGAGCAATCCCTGTATTAATTACAGGCGTAATGCCTGATTCTACTACTAATCGAGCATCAATACCTAAACAAATTCCTTTGAAATCCCATGTTGGCACTGGGAAATTATTGTTATGACTGAGACAGATTTCTGACATTTCGTTACTAGTATTCAAGGCGTCGTAGAAACCACCTGAACCAACAAAACGGGTCACGGCTGGTGCTGCGATCATCGCCATCCCACCTACACCAAAGGTTTCAGTGATTGCACTGTCCCCAATATCTGTATTCGCATCTTCTCCACTATAGCCTGAAAAGTACAAGCCTTGCGGCGTATTTACTGGACCTGTGAACCATTGGTCTCCCATTCCACTTATTCTGATACCGAAGTCTTTTCCGTTTCGACACATTGCTGTGACAACTGTTCCCTCTTCAATTTGACGAGCCCCATCCATCACTGCTTTGGCTGCTGCCATCATAATGTTTAAGAAAAATTGATCCGTATCTGCTAAGAATTTCGAGACTTCTTGCTTCTCTTTTTCTGTAATAGTCAAGCTCGTAATAATTGGGCCAACTTCCTTATAGAAAGCGAGTGATGCCGCGATGTTTCGTTGATGGAACTCATCTCCCATGGCAATTGCTTTTGCTACTAGGACGTTGATATTCAAACCGTCTTCCATTGTGCTAATGGCTTTACTCAAGACTGGTCCTAATGTGTCACGCATCCAACGTAAACGGGTAATGACTTCCTCTGAGTAAGCACCAAAACGCAGGACAGCGCCAATTCCTTCGTTCATCGTACAGTAAGCACGATTGCCATCTGTTTTGTTTTCAACTACTAATAATGGCATGTTCGCTGAGGTAATTCCTCCCATCGGACCAACTGCATTGTAGTGATGACATGGCGCAAAGGCTACTTTACCAGAAGCTAGTAGCTCTCGAGCTGCGACTTCATCAGTCGCCCATTCTTCAAAGAGAACCGCCCCTACACATGACCCTTGCATTGGATCTGTCATCTCTTCCCAACTCATTGGCGGCCCCGCATGAAGAAGCATGTAGCTATTCAACTCAGGAATCAGTGCTTTCGCTGGTTGAACATCCATTAAAAAGGGTGCACTTTGGGTAATTTTATTAATCACGGCTTGGTTAGCCTCATCAATTGTTTGATAACTCATGATTAGTTGTCCTCCTTTGACGTGAACTCGTAATTTGATAAGAAATACAAGACATTTTGAAGCTTAACATCGCCACCGGCTGATGGTCGCCAATCGAAGTGAACCACTTCTCCACCATTATCTGTGATCGATTCGGTAAA